>JAYVAI010000336.1:0-3466 GCA_043751075.1 Cyclobacteriaceae bacterium
GCAGATTTGATTACAAAATCTCTTCTGGATGTTTTCATAATGTTGCTAGGGTTAACGTTTTATTTTGCAGACTTCCTTTTCATATAATTATGCGCGAAATTTATGCTATCCAAATTCTGGCCCTCCGATCAAATACTGTTTGCCAACCACCCCTGGAAAAGGATTTTCTTTTTTATACATTCTTACAAAGGTTCGCTGTTTAGTAAATCCAATCGAACTTAACCAGTCGATCAATCCTTCTTTATCGCACAGCACATCTGCCACTACCGGTTGGTGATAAAGTTTCTTCAGCGCTTTTGCAATCAGGATTTTAGCTTCGATAATACCTGTAGCTGTTACAGGGCCAATTTGATTATATCTATTCCCGTCCCTGCCAAGCACAAACCCGGTAACCTGATTGTTTTGTTTCATTAACCAGGCTTTGTGGGGATATTCCTTAATAAGTGCTTCAATTAGTTGTGCCCTGTTTGCACCGAAAACAATTGCATCGAAAGCAATGATTTCTTTGATGTGTTGTGGTTGAATTGGTGCTGTTAACAAATCATTAGTTTCAGAAATTAAATTCTTCCATGAGGTATTGACCATTCTGTCAATAAGATATTCATCTTTAAATCCAAATTTTTTATAAACCTGTTGCCCATCGGGAGTAGCATCGAGTTTTATGGAAGGAAAGGATTCTGTTTTTTTGAAAATAGCGGTGAGCAATGCTTTACTTACTCCCTGTCCGCGGTGCGGCTTACCCACCAGCACCATACCTGTCCACGCTACCTGATTTGAATAATTTATGGCTGTGGTTGTTCCAATCACCTTTGAGCCGGATTCGGCCAGCAAGCAAATATTTTTCGGGTTTTCTATTATTAACTTCCAGTCCTTTTCGGTTTGGTTCCAGCCTTCTGTGTTAGACAATTTTATAGCCTCTCCGATATCGCGCAGTTCCATGTGCCGTATTATGAATGAGGCTCCTTCCATTTCAACTACCTTCTGTATAGTTCATGTCTTTCTTAAATGTTTCTTCCAGAAAGACAAGTGCCAACATGCCAACGGCATACGTTAAAACACCGGTCAGTAAAGCACTGTTTATGGTTCCCACAGAATTTTTAAAAAAGATAAAAAGTGATCCTAAAGGAATAATTGTCCCTCTGACAAAATTGGGTACTGTAGTGGCTACGGTGGCCCGGAGATTAGAGCCGAAAAGTTCGGCTGCCACTGTAATGAAAAGTGTCCAGTAACCGCTGCAAACACCAAGGCATCCGCATAATAAATAGAACGTGGTGGTACTCTTTACAGGTGCCAGCAAAAGAATCATGGAAAACAAAAACGATCCTGCCATAAAGAGGAAGATCACCTTTTTCCTGCTTTGGAGATATTGACTTAGAAAACCGCTAAGCAAATTACCTGCTACTTGTGCGCCAAAAACAAACAAGACGGCTTGGCCGGCATCAATCGGCTGATCGAGTTGCATGGCCTTACCTATTTCGGGTGAGAAGGTGATGAGTATGCCTGTTACAAACCATATTGGCATACCAATAACAATAGCGGTGATATATTTTAACAGCCTGGTTTTATTGTTGAACAACATACGCACATCTCCACGCTTGACATTTTCTTCTTTCAATTTCATGAAAATGCCGGACTCAAAGACTTTTAATCTTAAAACCATAAGTATCAGCCCAAGACCTCCTCCGATAAAATAGGAAGCTCTCCATTCAAAATAGTGGACGATCACAAAAGCGAGCAAGGCGCCAAAAACTCCCATCGTGGCCACCAGCGTTGTGCCGTAGCCTCGTATGTTTTTAGGAAGGATTTCTACCACCAGCGTAACCCCCACGCCCAGTTCACCGGCCAGCCCGAAGCCTGCAATAAATCTCAACACGGCATATCCTTCGATAGAGGTTACAAATCCATTCCCAATGTTCGCCAGCGAGTATATTAATATAGAACCAAACAGTACCGAGAGCCTTCCCTTTTTGTCTCCGAGAACTCCCCAAAACAATCCACCAATGAGCATGCCTGCCATTTGTAAATTCAACAGTAAAATCCCATCACTCAGTAGGCGGTCATCCGAAAGCCCCAACGATTTAAGGCTGGGAACCCGCACAATGCTAAACAGGAACAAATCATACATATCCACTAAGTATCCCAGTGCGGCCACCAGCACGGGAATGGTGAGAAGTTGTTGAACGGTGGTTTTAGGAGATATATCTTTCATTGCAATTATTTTACTTATTGACACTATATAGTTTTATCAATTTTGTTTAAGGTGTGTTTTGTTTTTTTGTAAAGACATTTTCTAACCTATACACTTTCCCATCGGCTTTGGTTAAGATATATAACTCGCCCTGGTCGTCCCTGCCGAAACGCAGATGCACACGTTCGGTTCCGCAAAGTTGTTTGAGTGTAGTGGGTGTGTTGTTTAATGAAATTCTCCACTCTTTGATAAGTGCCTGCTTCCCCTGCTTTATATCAGCCATCTCTACATAAAACAATCTGCCTGCCGCAATATCACCGAAAAAATATTTAGCGGTCAACTGTGGAATAGTACCCCAATATTCAAATCCACCCGTAACAGCAACACCCTCATCGTGGTCGTATTGCGCAACTGGGTAGGTGATTCTATAAATGCTGTCGTTTGCCGGAAGTGGATAAACTTTATTGATGTCTCCGGAAGGGTCTAAGGCAAAAGTCCCTTCGCGTATAGGCCAGCCATAATCATGGCCCGGCATGACTATGTAGATGGCTTCAATGTTGGCTTGACCGATATTGCAGGCCAGCATTAGGCCTGACTTGCTCCACGATATGCGATGCGGATTTCTGAATCCATAGGCGTAAATTTCTCCAAGTGCTTTATTTTTTTTATTCTGTGCAAAAGGATTGTCCGGTGGAATTCCGTATTGCCCGTTAGCACTGTTTCTGCCCATCGGATCAATGCGAAGAATAGTGCCCCATATTTTTTCGGTGCTATGCGCCAGAAAAGGATATCCATTCTCTACACTGCCGCCATCTCCAATGCAAACGTATAACTTGCCATAGTCTTTGTTGGATTTGGATTGGGGATTGAAAACAATTTCCTGTACACCATGAATACCTGTGACCATGTCTACTCTAAGTAGTTCGCGGCTTGTTCCGGAAAAAGTTGGTGCCCCGGAATTTTCCGTTTTCCATTCGGTCAATACCCATTGCATGGCCACTTTAATGGAATCGGGAAAGCTGAAATCGGCTTTGCCAGTACCAGCAGCTTCTGCATGCGTAGTGTATAAAAGTCCGTTCCTGGCGAAGTTGGGGTGAAAAGCAAAGCTGCCGAATCCGGTGGCAAGCCCAGGCGCATGAATGAATTTAGGTTTTAGTCCGGCCATATCCATATAAACCAGCGGCTTGTTTTGCTGTAGTCTATATAGTTTGCCGCTAAGGTCGAGAATAAATAAATCGTTTGAGTTGGGCTGAGATCTTAATTTAGTAATTCTTGTCA
>JAYVAI010000337.1:0-9242 GCA_043751075.1 Cyclobacteriaceae bacterium
ATCCGCCACACTAACTCAGGATATAACCACGGCAAAAAGAAAGGAGTGCGAAAGAACATGATCAGGATTTAAGATTTTAGATTTAGGATTTAAAATTTAAGATTTAATATCTAAAAAAAAGTCAATCTTAGAAAATGGAAGTAAGGATTTTCCAACTTCATCATTCAAACTTCGCTAATCATCATTCGATATTCAGATTTGAATTTAGAATGTTGAATGTTGAATGTTCCTGCCTGTCGTCAGACTGCTGTCAGGCAGGGATTTTTGAAGTAGAGAACTCGAATTTTGAAATCTTACATCTAAAATCCTAAATCTAAAATCCTACATCTAAAATCTAAAATCTTACATCCTAAATCTAAAATCCTCTTACTCCACCCGGCATGTGAGCATCGTAATATCATCGCGATAAGCGTTTTTCCCTTTGAACCCATCTAAGTTGACAATAATATCCTGATGGATGGTGCGGATGTCTTTGTGATTGTTTTTTTCGAAATACTGGAGCAACGACTCAAGGCCAAATTCCACATTGTCTTCATTCACAGTTTCCGTAAGGCCATCGGTGTAGGCAAAGAGTGTGAAGTCTTCGAGATCGGTGATGAACCCTTCGTTTAAAAAAGGCAACGGGTTCATAGCACCCAACACGGTTGATCCTTCTTCCAACAGGCGCACACCATTTTTCTTGTCCATTAAAATGGGGGCGTTGTGACCTGCGTTTACATACACCATTGTCTTTAGGCTTAGGTCATAGATTGCCCCAAAGAAAGTGATGAACTTTTCGCCTTTGGTGTTTTCCATTACCTGGTAGTTCAATGCCTCCACAATTTCTTTTAGGTTGGGTGTTTGCCGTAAGAGGGTGCGCAACGATGCCTGAAAATTAGACATCATCAGGGCTGCCGCTATTCCTTTGCCGCTTACATCGGCCACACAAATCAAGAACTGATTTTTATTGATGGGAATGTAATCGTAGTAATCACCGCCCACCAGATCGTGCGGCAAATAGCTGGCCTCCATTTTAAGCCTCTCGGTAAAGGGCAACCGGTCGGGAAAAAGAAACTGCTGCACATCGCTGGCAATTTCCAGTTCTTTTCGGAATGCCTCTTGCAGCAACTGCTTTCGTGCGAGCTTTTTGTTTTCCACGGCAACCACAATGATATTGCTCAGGGCCTGAATGAATTTGATGCTGTCGTCACGCTCGTGGTTGGTGTTGTTGCTCAAGCCACCCACAAATATCAAGGCCAGTGTGTCCGATTTATGTGACACCGGAATAACCAAATCAAATTCATGAAAATCGCATTCATCAAACTCGTCCATGCGGTGCACGTTTTTGATCAGCATGAAGCGGTCGTCCAATGTTAGCTTTTGGAAATTTTTCTTGGTGCCAAAATTCACTTTGCAATTCCAACTTTCATCGAACACAAAGAGGGCAAGTTTTTTAATATCCAGGTTCGAGCGCAGGGTGAAATTAAAAATCTTGTACAGCGATTCTTCGGGCACATTGCTATTGATGGACTGCGTGATTTCCAGAAGGGCGTTGAGCTCCAACTCCTTTCTCTCCAACTGTGCCTTTAATTCTACTTCTCCCATATTTTAAGTTGGGATAAAGATATAAAGAAATGATGTGCGAGTGTTGAGGCTCAAATAAAAAAAACAATGGGTAGTTGACAACTTGTAATTGACAAAATCCTCAAAAACAAAAAAAAGCCAGTTGACAAAATTTGGAGTGTCTGCGTCTCCAGTTTCGGTGACTAATTGCTGTTGAGCTATCAAAGCTTTCCTCCTCTCCTCCCCTTCCATTCATATTCAAACAGTTGGGAGAAAATACCGACCGATATTACATAAAATGGATAAACCACTTGAAGGATAAAAAATGCCGGAATGGAAAAAGCCTGCTGCAATCTTTTGCCCACATGGAAAAGGAAATAACCCTCCAGCAAAATTTTAATGCCCAAAAGTGTGCTCATCTCCAACAAATTTTCTCCCACGAAAAGAAGGCCGATTGTCACCAAGTATGTAATCTGAAAAACTAACACGAACAACGCCAATATTTTTGTGGAGAAGGAATCGTTGGCTTTCCATTTGCTGGCCCACCGCAGGCGCTGATGAAGAAATTTTCTCAAAGAGGCTTGAGGTTGTGTGGAAACAACCGATGCCGATCGGATAGATTGTATGGAACCAGGAAACTGTTTGTTTAACTTCCTCATTAAAAATTCGTCATCCCCGGAAGGGATGTGCAGGTTGCCTTCATATCCATTCGCAGCCACAAAGTTTTTTTTGCGAAAAGCCAGACTGGCACCATTGCACATTATGGGAAAGCCTAACGACACCATGGCAATAGCAGCACCCATCACACTGCTAAACTCTACAGCTTGAATTTTTGAAAACAGAGACCGGCCCGATTGCACCTTCACCAAACCAATCACCATAGTAGATTCTTGCTTAAACGACATTACCATCTGTGATATCCAGGTTGCAGGCACCGTACAATCTGCATCGCTGGTAAGAAGTATTTCCCCTTTGGATTTTTCAATCCCTTCCATAAGGGCATGCTTTTTTCCGTTGCCGGATGATTGGACATAATTTATCTTCAGCAAAGGATTGTCCTTTATCCAGTTTGCAATAATTTTAGGGGTGGCATCGGTGGAGTGGTCATCCACCAGTATCGCCTCAAAATTTTCCATTGCATAATCCTGCTCAAGTAAGGAAGTCAACAAGGGTGCGATAGAAACTTCTTCGTTGCGCACCGCCACCACCACCGATGCAAACTCTTTCGCATCTGTTGCTTTTGATGGCCGTGTAAATTTGTGCCAGCCCACTACACACGCCAGCACAAATGCAAAATAAAGGCAGAATATGAAAACGAGATAAATGAGCATTGCGTGTTTCTCAGTATGTTTGAGCCGTGGGCAAAGTTGAGAAAAAAGTAGTGAGCGAAAAGATAATTCTTGGGCTGGACCCGGGCACGAGCGTGATGGGCTACGGACTTATATTGGCAAAAGGTTCGAAACTTGTGCTCTTGCAATTTGGGGTTATTCACTTAGCCAAATATGGATCGCACGAACTGAAACTGAAAAAAATATTTGAGCGGGTGTTGAGCATTGTTGATGAATTTGCCCCCGATGAGGTAGCGTTAGAAGCCCCATTCTTTGGAAAAAATATTCAGTCCATGTTGAAGCTGGGCCGGGCACAGGGTGTGGCGATGGCCGCAGCACTTTACCGCGAAGTGCCCATTACCGAATACTCGCCCAAAACCATAAAGCAATCGGTAACCGGCAATGGAAATGCGAGCAAAGAGCAAGTAGCCAAAATGCTGATGCAGATTTTCAACATCAAAGAGATGCCAAAATTGTTGGATGCCTCCGATGCGCTGGGCGTGGCTGTGTGCCATCACTTTCAAAACGGAACCACAAAAAATAAAAGCAAATAGTGGGAAGGTTTTTTGAAGGAGAATCCGGGGAGGGTGAAATAAACAATTGCCAATTACTTGAGGCCAAACCAAATTTTCCAAAGGGGCCTATACATTTCGTTTCGAGTGATGACTACCAATTCCCAGGCAGCATCGGCTTGCCGCTTGGTGTTTGAAACTTCTTGCCGAGAGTTTTTCACTTCTTCCCACGCGGCATTAGCTTTCAACATGGCTGCCTCAGCCAGCTTTCGTGTCTCTATGGTAAGGTTTCTTGTCTCCCTTATTTCTTCGCTTAGAAGTTCTATTATTTTAGTGTCCATGAAGTAAAAATAGTGGAAAAGGTTGCTGGATGCAAGGGCTGCCTTTGATTCGCTGGACGCTTGCCACCACTTTCAAAATGGCATGGTGAAAAATAAAACTAAATCGTGGTAAGGTTTTTTGAAGGAGAACCCGGGGAGGGTGAAATAACCAATTGCCAATGGGCAAATAATAATTCAATGGCTTAGTGTATAGGCAATTACTTGAGGCCAAACCAAATTTTCCAAAGCGGCCTATACATTTCGTTTCGGGTAATGACTATCAATTCCCAGGCAGCATCGGCTTGCCGCTTGGTGTTTTTACTTTCTTCCAAAGCCGCTATGGCAAGTTTCCGTGTTTCTATAACCAGGTTTCTTGTCTCCCTTATTTCTTCACTTAGAAGTTCTATTATTTTAGTGTACATGCAGTAAAAATAATGGGAAGGGGTTTTAAATACAAGTTTGCGGTTTGGTTTTAAGATATAGAATGAAGTTTTATCGCGTTTAAATCAATTCTATTTATAAACTTGTGAAAAAATAAGTTAATGGTTAAAAATACACCTACACCCGCGCAGCTTTTTAAAAAAAGAAGATATGTCAAGACCTTGTCGTTCCTGTTGGCAACCACTTCACCTTCTGCCACTATTTTAGATATAGGCACACCCAACGACTTTTCGGAAATTATGAAATCGAACGGATTTCAAGTAACCAATACATTAGGTGAAGACCTCGATGAGGTACCGGAATCTGTTTCGAAATATGATTCAGATGTAACTACCGCCTTCGAAATATTTGAACACCTGCTTAATCCGCTTGGTGTTTTGAAAGCTATTAAATCGGACCGTCTTTTTGCCAGCATTCCCCTTTCCTTGTGGTTTGCAAAATCATACCGGAATAAAACAGACCGATGGGATCAGCACTTTCATGAATTTGAAGACTGGCAATTTGATTGGCTTCTTGAAAAAGCGGGATGGGAAATTGTGCGAAGTGAAAAATGGACAAGCCCGACTAAAATCAATGGCATCCGTCCCATTCTGCGATTGTTTACACCCCGATACTATATTGTTGAAGCCAGGAGAAAGAAATGAAAAAAATTCTGATCCTTGCTTACAGCGACCTCAACCATGATGCCCGTGTTGCAAGGCAAATTGACTTTCTGTCGGAGCACTATCAACTAACCATCGCCTGCTTTGATTCACCTAAAAACTGGAAGCACGAAATATTTCACATCAAAAGAATTAAGCCGAGCCTCTTTCAAAAAGCGTTTGGTTCAATATTCCTTCTTATGGGATTATTTGAATCAGCCTACAAAGTAATATACGACTTCCCCAATTTACGAAGGCAATTGAAAAGCAAGGTCTTTGATCTGATTATCGCCAATGATATTGAAAGCCTGCCTCTGGCATTCAAAATAAAAAAGAAAGAAAAAATTCTCTTTGATGCACATGAATTTGCTCCTAGGCATTTTGAGGATAAATTAGGGTGGAGAATTTTTTTTCAACGGTTCAACAAATACTTATGCAAAAAATATTTGCCATTGGTTGATCAAATGATCACTGTAGGCACGGGGCTTGCCAACGAATATGCAGCCCACTACCCAGTAAAGCCTATTGTAGTAACTAATGCAAATTATTACTCAGCACTTGCCCCCACTCCGGTAGATAAAAATAAAATCCGTTTAATCCACCACGGTGCTGCAAACCCTTCTCGACAGTTGGAAATAATGATTGACATGATGAGTTGTCTGGACAACCGCTTCACACTCGACCTGATGTTGCTCACTCCCTCGATGGCCAATAAAAAAACAGAGAGTTATCTGGATTCACTGAAGAACCTTATAAAGGATAGTACAAAGATCAAAATCATACCTCCCGTAAAAAGTTCTGAGGTTGTCAATTTCATTCATCAATACGATATAGGAATTTTTCTTCTGCCACCAATAAATTTTAATTACGCCAACACCCTTCCGAATAAACTATTTGATTTTATTCAGGCACGACTTGCCATTGGTATAGGACCAACACCCGAGATGGCAAGTATTGTGAGTAAATACAATCTTGGTGTTGTTGCTGACAACTTTACTCCTCAATCACTTGCCAAAAAGATTAATGCCCTTACGGCAGAGGAGATAAACTTTTTTAAAAAGCAAGCAGACAAGGCTACGTTTGAATTATCGGCTGAAAAAAATAGAATTATTTTAAACGACCTTGTGAATAATCTACTAAAGGAATAGCACATGGGCCTCGTCATCCGCCAAAGTATTTATTCCACCATCATCTCGTATGTGGGTGTGGCTATTGGCTACATCAATTTACTATATCTATATCCCAAGTTTTTGTCGCTGGAGCAGGTGGGCCTTTTCCGCACCATACAAGATGCCGCCATCTTGCTTTCACCATTTGCGCAGTTTGGTCTCACGCTGAGTATTCTCCGGTTCTATCCGCAGTTGGTAAAAAACAAAAAAGAGTCGCACACCTTCATCACGCTCATGGTGCTGCTAGCATTGGCCGGGTTTGCTATTTTTTTTATGGTCTTCAAAATTTTTGAAACTCCGCTCTTGTCCTATTTTCAAGACAACGCAAAAGAGATCATTCAATATTCATCGTGGGTGCTTTGGCTTACACTGATATTGCTGATGATAGCGGTGCTCGAAGCATTCTCGCGCTCACTCTTAAAAACAATTGTGCCCAACCTGCTGCGCGAGGTGGTGGCGCGCCTGCTGCTTTCGGTGTTGGTGCTTTTATATTTCAGTGGCATACTGTCGTTCGATCAATTTATTATCGGATCGGTGGCGGCCTATAGTTTATGCCTGCTTCTTCTCGCTTTTTATTTGTGGCAGCAAGGGGAAATATCCATTCAAACGGATTTTAATTCTCTCGATAAAACAAAACTCCCGGAATTGATCAAATACAGTTTGCTCAGCTTTGCGGGCATGGCGGGCATGATCCTGATTGGAAAAATCGACAGCCTGATGGTGTCGGCCATGTTGGGCCTGGCTGCCAACGCCATTTACACTACGGCCTTCTACATGGCTACGGTAATTGAAATACCCAAACGGGCATTGAGCCAACTTGCCATGCCACTGATCTCAAAGGCATTTGAAAAAAATGAGATGAAAGAAATTGCTTCGCTCTACCGCAAAACTTCTCTCAATCAATTTATAATCGGGTCGCTGTTGCTGATTGGCGTGTGGATAAACCTCGACAATATTTTTGAGTGGATGCCGAAAGGGGAAAACTACGAGGTGGGCAAATGGGTGGTGATCATTGTGGGATGTGCAAAGCTGATAGACATGCTCTTTGGCCCGAGCAGCGAGATCATTGTGCTCTCAAAATATTATCGGTTCAATATTATTTTGATCATCATGCTGGCGGCCCTTGTTATAAGCTCCAACAACCTACTGATACCACGCTATGGAATAGAAGGGGCAGCCTGGGGAACTGCCTTTGCATTGATAGCCTTCAATGCTGTAAAGTTTATTTTTATCTATGTCAAATTTGGCATCCAACCTTTTGAATGGGCCACGCTAAAAGTTTTGGTTATTGGGGCGCTGACACTTTTTGTTAATACGCTGTTGGTTGAAATCGATAATACGTTGCTTGATATTTTGTTCCGGTCATCCATTATCACGATCGTGTTTTCTTCTCTGATAATCGGATGGCGCGCCTCGGCCGATGCCAATGGGATTTTTGACGGACTGATATCCTTCTTTAGAAAAAGGGATTTTTGATTTTCCAACACGATCTTCACGCAAAGGCGCAAATAGCGCAAAGATTGCTTGCCCTTACTTTCTAATCCAAAATCTCGGCTATCGGTTGGCCGTTGGCACCGCTGGGAAATCGTATCTTCAACAAAGCCGAAAGTGTGGGCGCTATGTCGGTGATGGAATAAAATGTTGAAGAGCTTCCTTTTTTTATCCCTGCACCATAAAACAACACAGGCACGTGCGTATCATAGGAATAAGCAGAGCCGTGGGTAGTGCCGGTGATGCTGCCCCACTCTAACCAGCCCGGCTCCAACGCAAACGCAATATCGCCACAACGCTTGGTGTTAAAGCCCCTCAACACTTTGCCGCGTATGCCCGGTTCATCAAAAGCTACTTGCCGCAACACACTGGAGGGATACACTTGGGCAACACCTTCTGTGGAGATCAAAAAATTGGCGATCAACTCGGTGGCGATAAGCAAATCCACACCGGAAGAGCGAGGGTCGCCACTGAACGCTTCCCGGTTGATGAACACTTGCCCCGAACTAAGGCTTTCGACAATTTTTTTTCCGGGAAAATATTTTTGAAGATGTTCGTTCAGGTTCGCCTCCACAAACGCAGGCCGGAAATATCCTGCAGGCACACGCATGTCGATCATGTATTGAGGCACTTCGGCCACGCCATGATCGGAAGTAAGAAAAACCGTATAGGCACCCTTGCCCACTTCCTTATCAAGCAGCACAAACAATTCTTCCAGGGTTTTATCCAACCGAAGGTAGGTGTCAACAAGTTCAAGGGCATTGGGGCCCATAGCATGACCAATTGCATCGGTGCTTGAAAATGAGATGGCCAGAAAATCAGTCACCTCATCTTTGCCGAGGCCCTCGGCCAACACCGCGCTTTTGGCAAAATCGGCAATCAGCGTATTGCCCCAGGGCGTCATCGGCAGGAGATTGTATTCACCCATCTGCTTGCGCAGCTCGGCCAGGTTGTACGGAAATGTAGGCTTCGTTTTTCCTTTCCATTTTCCTTCGTAGGGCGAATCATCGGGGCCGGCCTCCAAATATTCCTCCAAGGGCAGCAGTGTGTTCCACGTAAGGTTCAAATAATTATTGGCCAATTTTTGATCGTTGAATTTTTGTACCCAGTCGGGAAGTATGGTTTTGTAATATGTACTGGTCATCATGTTGCCGGTGTTGGGGTCATACCAATAGACGCCATCGGGCATGTGGCCTGCAGGCAATACGGCACCACGATCTTTTATTGACATGCTCACCACCTTTGCCCGCTGCAGTGAAGAAAGTTTTAATTCATCGGTAATGGTAGTTGACATCATGCGCCAGGGCGACACCTCGCCACCCAGGGTAGTGCCCAGTGGCTTTTGCGTGGGATCGTTCACACAGTTCACTTCCTTTTTCTGTGCACGGTCATACCAATCGTTGGCGATAATGCCATGTATGGATGGCGTTGTCCCCGTATAAACAGATGCGTGGCCGGGCCCGGTTTCGGTTGGCACATAATCATAATGTGCATTCTTCAACATGAATCCATCGCGGGTCAATCTTTTAAAACCATTCTCACCAAATTTATTTTCATACCGATAGATATATTCCTGCCGCATCTGGTCCACCATTATGCCCACCACCAACTTTGGAGGGGTTTGGGCCGGCACAACCTGCATAAACACCATGGCTATTGCGAAAACAAAAACTCTCTTCATAAAAATATATTTATTTGGCGGTCTCAAGTTTCTAACGCAACAAGTTGAAATAAAAAAAATGGACACTTTTTTCTGTTTCCCTAAAAAAGAAGGACAATGATTTTTCATTGCCTTCTT
>JAYVAI010000338.1:0-3445 GCA_043751075.1 Cyclobacteriaceae bacterium
CGTGAGCCTGGTGGTGTGGACGTGTGTGTTGGTATTTTCGTTTGCGGCCATCCGCTATTTGGATTTGCTCACCACGGCCGCAGCCGTGCTTTCGTTTGCATACACCTTGTTTCATGAACTCTATTCCCTTGGCGGGATTGTGCAGCAACTGATTCCTTTCTTTTTCATATTGGTCTTCACGCCAATTTATTTTTATGTCAAACAGCTAAAGCAAAAGGAAGCACTCCGGGTATGGACGTATAATTTAATCGTGATAGAATCCATTTGCCTGCTGCTGATTTACTGCGGTGGAAATTATCTGGTAGTGCGCGAACTTAGTGTAGAGCTTATAGAGTTGGTGATCGAACCTGGCAGCGATTTGCCTTTTGCTTTTATATTTTATGCGCTCACAGTTATCATTCCGGTAGCATACCTCTACTTCGGCATCAAGAACAAAGATGTTGTTCTGTTAAGAGTGAGTTTGCTGGTGGTTGCTTTCTCGGTGTTCACGTTCAAATATTATTACAGCTTCGGCCATCCCGAAATCACGCTCACCATTGGGGGTGCGGTTGTGCTGGCCATCACTATTTGGTTGATGAATTACTTGAAAATTATCCAGCACGGATATACACGCGAAAATCTTTTGTCGGAGAAATGGGCGAACACCAATGCACAGGCTTTCCTTGTTTCACAAACCATGGGGGGCAATCAACAGCCAACGGACTTGGCTGATGTGCCCCGAGGGGGGAGTTCGGCAGGGGGAGGATCAACGGATAGTTTTTGAGCATTACTTTGTGCGCAGAATGTAATGCCCTTTTGTATTATCAAACAATAAAACCGATCAGGCATCCCAGAGCAATCAAGCACCCAAGGAATTCCTGCAGAGTTACCCTCAAAAAAAAAGGCCGCTTACTGGCGACCCTTCAATTTAGAATTCCCTTGAAATTAAGTTTTTGTGAAATCCGGTTATGAAGTGGTCTGATTCTCCCCAAAAAAAAGTTCGTTTTCAGGCTGTTTCGAAAAAACGTCTAAGAATATTCTTAGACGGAGAGGCAAAAAGTCTTAGAAAAATCAGAAAAAATGAAGTTGGAGGGAATGAGATTTTAAAGCTGCTTAAAGTTACAATTGACAATATGTGGCAGGGCCTGCCTTAGCCGGCAGGGCCTTGACCCGGCATCCCAATTATCAGGGCAAAAAGGAGATCGCGGCTCAAAGGCCGCGATGACAGACGGACTTTTTACAAGTGAATTTTTAGAACTCCCCTTAACTAAAACTAACTGATCACCCCCAACTCATAGGCGGCACGCACCATGCCCACGGTGGATTTCACTTCTAGTTTGGTTTGGATGTTTAGCTTATGGGTGTGAATTGTTTTCTCCGCCACATCCAATTGAAGGGCAATTTCTTTGATAGACTTTTCCTCGCAGATCATGCGCAGCACTTCTTGCTCGCGCTCGGTTAGCACAGACGATGGGGAAAAGTCGGGGCGCTTAGATTTAAGTTTGTCGCGCATGCTCTTGCGCAGCACCGACACGAGCAGGTCGTTATGGTAAAAGTCTTTGTCAACCACGGAATAAATGGCGCGTTCCAGTTCATCGGGGTCTGTGTTTTTCAACAGGAAAGAGTGAACGCCTATCTCCATCATGTGCAGCATATATTTCTCGCTGTCGTGCATGGTAAGGATAATGACTTTTATATCCGGGTATTTTAATACAAGTTGCTCGGCACAATCCACCCCGTTCATGATGGGCATCTCCAAATCGAGCAGCACCACGTGGGCTTGCTTTTGTGCCACCAGTTCTAAGCACTTCTGTCCGTTTTCTGCTTCGCTCACCCGGCCAATGCGCGGAAACGTGGCCACCATCTGGCACAGTGCTCTGCGAAAAATGAGGTGATCGTCCACAACATATATGTCAATCTTAGGCAGTTCCATTATAGAATTAGGCGTTTGTATTGATCACCTTAAATATCAGCCTTCAAATATAATAGGGTATTGATCCCTTTTGGCAGGAAGTTTTGCAGATGGGAAAAATTTACCTTTTGCGAATGGGCGATTTACTGAAACACCCGGATGTAATCCACCACCATCTGCTGCGGAAAAACAGTAGTTTGGTTTGGCGGCCCAGGCCAGTTGCCACCCACCGCCACATTCATGATAAAGAAAAACGGTTTGGTAAATGGTGATGATGAGTCAGGATATATATAAGTTTTGAAGGGCTTGTTGTCCACATACCAGGTGATCTGCGTTTTGTCCCACACCAAGGAGAACACATGAAACTGATCGGAGAAGTCTCCGGTGCTCAGGCTTGTGCTGCTCGAAGAATATTTATAACCGCCACTGTTGTAATGCACCGTGCCCACCAATTCGGCAGGCTTATGCCCCACCATTTCCATAATGTCAATCTCTCCGCACACGGGCCATCCCACGGTTTCAATATTTTCTCCCAGCATCCAGATGGCAGGCCAGATGCCCTGACCCTTGGGCACCTTTGCGCGCACATCTATGCGGCCAAACTTCACAGTTACTTTGCCCTGTGTTTTGATGCGCGAAGAGGTGTAGGCTCCACTGCTTTCGATTGCCGTGATCACCAGCTTGCCGTTGTCGAGTTTAATATTTTCGGGCGCGTTGGTATAAGTTTCAAGTTCTCTGTTGCCCCAGCCGCAATTGCCCACGCTGCAGCCATTGCCCAGATCATAACCCCAATCAAGACTGTTCAGGGTTGTGCCTCCAAATTCATCCTTCCATACAACCTTCATTGACTCATACGCATCAGGGGTATAAAAACCATCATCAGCTTTTAATATATCCCCCATAGGGTCATCATTGGCAATGTCAATGATGTAGCGATAATCAACACTATTGTAGGTGATCACGAGTTCAAACGATTCGGTCAATTCAAAGTGAGAGTCGCCCACAATTTCCACTGTCAAATTTGTTTGCAAGTTTCCGCTATGAAATTCAAGTTCACCTTGCTTGGAGACTACATCCGATCCAAACTTGGCCGTACCTTCCGTTAGTTTATAAGGCACCTTTAAGGTGGATACTATGCTGCCCATTAATTTTACCGGTATCTGCACGCTACTCGTGGCGGCACCTTCTTCAATGGATGTTTTTTCGAGAAAAAATCCCTGAACATCGTCAGCCGCATCTTCATCTTTTTTGCAACCGTGCAACGCAATCAGCAAAGAGAAAACAAACAAGCTCAAGGCGTTTTTCATCATGCTCCAAAGATAAGGCATTTAAAACATGGGCAAAAGGAAGGCTGTTCATTCGAATTATTTTCATGAATCAAGTTTTTGATGTTTATGCTTTTATCTTTGCCGCACACAAAACCCTAAAACAAAATCATGGCTTCTGCAAAAATTTCCAAGCTCACTCAAAGCGTACATGTGGGCTCCCCCGGTGACCCCCTCTTTGGCGGAGTAGTTACTCCCATCTATCCCTCGGCTGCCTACGACTATGAAA
>JAYVAI010000339.1:0-3444 GCA_043751075.1 Cyclobacteriaceae bacterium
GTGCAGGCACCTTCTTTGCGCGCGGTGTTCTCAAAAAAAAATAAATGGGTGCTGCAAAATATCCGTCCCATAAGTTTGGGAGAAGTGCTTGAAGCGGACAGGCCACTGTTGATACAGTCGCTGGAGAAATACCTTCAGCGCAAACGGGAATTCAGGCCCGACAAAAAGAAATATGACCTTGCCATCCTGGTCAATCCGAGCGACCCCAAGCCACCCTCCAACGACCGTGCATTAAAACGGTTTTATCGGGCTGCCATCGAAGCGGGTTTCAACACCGAGTTTATCACCAAAGACGATTTCGATCAGATCATCCAATACGATGCCCTGTTCATTCGCGAGACCACGAACGTAAACCACCACACGTTTCGGTTTGCAAAAAAAGCCAAATCGTTGGGGCTTGTTGTTTTTGATGATCCTGATTCTATTTTAAAATGCACCAACAAAGTATATCTGCACGAATTGCTTAACGCTAACAAAATACTGACACCCAAAGCGGTAGTGATCACGGAGGAGAACTGCGATGCGATAGATACCAGAATGAGTTTTCCGTTTATCTTAAAGCAGCCAGATGGAGCGTTTTCGAAAGGTGTATTTAAAATAAATTCGTTGGCCGAATTCAAAAAAATAGGCAAGAGCATGTTTGAAAAATCGGATTTGCTGATTGCCCAGGAATTTTTGCCCACTCCCTTCGACTGGCGCGTGGGCATTATCGACAGCCAGGTGATTTATGTGTGCAAGTATTTTATGGCCTCGCAGCATTGGCAGATCGTGAACTGGAGCGTTACAGATGAATCGCACCAGGGCGATTTTGAATCGGTGCCAATCGATCAGGCTCCCTCAGGTTTGTTAAAGACTGCCTTGAAGGCAACGTCATTGATCGGCAAAGGACTTTATGGCGTGGACATGAAGGAGATAGATGGGAAATTTTATGTGATCGAAGTGAACGATAATCCAAAAATTGATGCCGGAGTGGAAGATAAAATTTTGAAAGACCGGCTCTATGAAATAATTATGGAAGTATTTATAAACCGGATAAAAGCCCAAAAATGAACAACTCTCCTTACCACCTCTTTCATGGATACGGCATAGAGCTCGAATATATGCTCGTGGATAAAGACACACTGAAAGTAAAACCCATGGTGGATGATGTGTTGAAAAATGCGATCGGTGAAATCGGTTCTGATTTCGAAAATGGCATTGTCACCTGGAGCAACGAACTGGTGCTGCACGTGATCGAGCTAAAATCAACACACCCTGAAAGCGACCTGGAAGCCTTGGAGAATGCGTTCGAAAGAAATATTTCGCGCATCAATACAATTCTTGAAGAATCGAATGCGATGCTCATGCCCTCGGCTGCGCATCCATTCATGGATCCGTTTACTGAAACAAAACTTTGGCCACACGGCAACAACGAAGTGTATGAATTGTACGACAAGATTTTTGATTGCAAAGGACATGGCTGGTCGAATTTGCAAAGTACTCACCTGAACCTTCCCTTTTCGGGCGAGGCGGAATTTGCAAAACTACATGCAGCCATCCGCATGATATTGCCGATACTGCCGGCCTTGTGTGCCAGCTCGCCCGTGCTTGACGGCAAACTTTCGGGCATGCTCGATACACGGTTGCGTTATTATAAAACCAACCAAGCACAATTACCCTCCATCACAGGTATGGTAATACCCGAGGCGGTTTTTTCTTTTGAGGATTATAAAAGCACAATCTATGCGGCCATCGAAAAAGATATTGCCGAATACAATACGGAAGCTATACTTGATCCCGTGTGGGTAAACTCGCGCGGGGCCATTGCGCGTTTCGATCGCGGGTCCATTGAAATCCGTATCATGGACGCGCAGGAATGCCCCGCTGCCGACCTGGCCATTGTGAATGTGGTAGTGGAAGTATTGAAGGCCATCGTGGGCGGAAAATTTTGCAGTCTGCAGGATCAGATGAAATTGGACACGCGCTCATTGGCGGCCATCTTCGATACCATGATTGTGAGCGGAAAGCAAACGTTGATCGATGACACTGCTTATCTGGCAACCTTTGGAGCAACGGCACCTATAACAGCGAAGGACCTTTGGAAAATAATCTTACATAAAATTCCGGCTGCCACACCGTATGAAAAAAGATGGCAGGGGTTGATACAAACCATTTTGGAGAAAGGCTCGCTTTCGGAGCGTATCATTGCCGCCATTCACGGTGATGCTTCGGAAAAACGTATCAAAAATATTTTTAGAGAACTGAGTACATGCTTGGCTGAAAACAGGATGTTTGTTGCGTAGTGTTTTATAGATTTAAATTGTTACGGTATGCTGCGCCAGGACTTTTTTAAATGAACTCTCAATATGTACGAGTCCGGCTTTACGTTTGTCGTTATTGGGCAAATGACTATTGAATTATCGATTGTCAACTATGGTGGCCATTAATTTTCAAGCATGAAAAGAATCAGGTCATGGGTGCGCGCTTTTTTTGGTTTTTCCCGCAACGAAACCAACGCCTTTCTTTTGCTTTTGCCCCTCATGTTCCTGATTGTTTTTATTGTACCAGCCTACAAAGTATTTTTTACTAAGCAGGAAAAAGATTTTACAGACGAACGCAGGAAGTTGGATTCGCTAGTTGCAAATTGGAGGGAGCTCGATAGAAAAGACAGCGTGCCTGATCTTCCGCGTAAGTTGTTTGCATTCGATCCCAACACGGCAAGCAAAGAAAAACTGATTGACCTGGGTTTTGCACCTATCCTCGCAAACCGGGTTGAAAACTATCGCGGCAAAGGCGGCAAGTTCTCGGTCAAATCCGATCTGATGAAACTGTATGGAATGGACGCTGCACTTTATACACAACTTTATTCCTGGATAGCGCTGCCAATAGAAAAGCCTTCCATAAAAAGAGAAAATAAAAACGAGTTTGTTCCAAGCCGCAAATTGGCAACAGAAAAATTCGACCTGAACCAGGCCGACTCCTCACAATTAATTTCTGTGTATGGAATTGGAAGCAAACTCTCGACCCGTATCCTAAAATATCGTGAAAAACTGGGCGGTTTTATTTCCATAGACCAACTGGCAGAAGTGTATGGGCTTGATACAACAGCCGCCAACGAACTGAAAAGAAAAGCATACATCCAGGAAAGTTTTCAACCGAAAGCATTTGACCTGAACACGGCTGCCGAAAAAGAACTGGCCGCTCATCCCTACATAAAATATACATTGGCGAAAGCCATTACCTCGTATCGCTTTCAGCATGGAAGTTTTAAATCCATTGATGAACTGAAGCAAATTGCAATTCTTGATGAGCCCTCCTTTAAAAAAATAAAACCTTACCTTTCATTAAATCCGTAGCGTGGCAAGTCCTGATCACACCAAAAAATTGCTTCATACATACCTGCGCAGGCTCACCAATCTGTCGGGCAATAACCGGTCTATTTTTCTCCCGCGGTTGGTAGGCGAT
>JAYVAI010000340.1:0-25261 GCA_043751075.1 Cyclobacteriaceae bacterium
CTTTAGTCCCAAACACAAAACCGCCCGTACACCTAAGAAATTTCTGATGATTGATTTTCTTTGTCAAGGTCAGCGATAAATGACCGTGTCTTTTTGAAATGCACCCGAGTTTTGCTTATAGCTACCTCATTGCATATCTTGACCTGACTAACAGATATGCGTTTACTTCCCCTCTTCATATTAATGTGCATAAACTCCTTTGCCCAAAACATTAGGATGATGGGCATTGGTGCCCAGGTTTTTGAACCTACCGGTGTGAATGTGCAATTGTACAAAGGGTTTTTTTCGATGAACAATTCTATGTACGCCACTTACGGTGTGTGGGAATTGGCACTTGGAATTGAAAACGCTACTGGGATAGTTGGCCCTAAAAAATATGCCAGTGGAAATTGGAATAAAGGAGGTATCAGGATGGACTTGAATTATCTACATCCCATACTTACCATCAAGTCGCCCTTGGTGCTGCAAACATACCTGGGTGCCGGGTTGCAGACGGGCACAAGAAAATATCAACTCGCTGGAAGGGATGAATCCAATTTTTCCACGGGTGCCAATTTTATGGTCCGGGTAGAATGGGTTGCACACGGTTTTGATATTGGCCCCGGGAAATGGTTCCTGAGTTTTTATGCTGACATAAAATACCACAAAGATTTTTCTGAATCCTTCGACTACATAAGCCCAGTGCTGGGGGCGCGAATGCGAAGGGGAAAATAAAGACGTGTTCATTATCCGTTAGGTTCAGCTTTTACCAGATTGTCCGCGTCTTTTTGAAATGCACCCTCATGAAATGTCATCGCGGGCGAGTGCTCTAACATTATAAAGTCTTGTAAAATAATCAACTCGACCCTGCCTGTCCGGTAGGCAGGCCGCGATCCCGATAAAATCTCCCCTCGCCCGGAATGACGTGTTGATTTAAGAACACACCCGATCCTCCATGAAATGTCATCGCGGGCGAGTGCTCTAACATTATAAGTCTTGTAAAATATTCAACTCGACCCGCGATCCCAAATGTGATGATACAAAGATCAATGGGATTCCAGCCTGACTGTCCGGTAGGCAGGGCCTCGTTTTCTTATCTAAAATCTCACATCACATCACCAAAAAACCGTGTAGAGCGCAACCAGTATTCCCACTATGATCAATGAGCCCACTACAAACCCTGCCGGCACACGAAAAAGTTTTACGTCCACTTCTATGGGTTGGTTTTTATTTTGTTCTGGCTTAAGCAAACTCATGATCACCATGATGAAAATGATGAGCACGAACGTGATCGTCATCCTGTCGAGAAAGGGATAATTGGGAAACCCACCGCCCGACCACACAGGCAAAAATTTAAGAATGGCAGAAACAGGAATGGTGAGCAACGCACCCGCCATGGCTGCGGCTGCCGTTGTCTTTTTCCAAAAGAAGCCCATGAGAAAGATGGCCAGCACACCAGGCGAAATAAACCCTACATACTCCTGAATAAATTGATATGCCTGATCCAATGTTTTCAAAGCCGGTGCCACCAAGCCCGCGATGGTCAATGAAATGATAACGGCCCAGCGGCCTGTGTGCACCAATTTTTTTTCGCTGGCAGTTTTATCAAAATACTTCCTGTAAATGTCCAACGAAAAAATAGTGGAGATGCTGTTTGCCTTCCCCGCAAGGGATGCCACCACTGCGGCTGTTAGCGCAGCAAACGCAACACCTTTCAATCCGGCCGGCAACAGGTTCATCAGGGTGGGGTAAGCATGATCGGGTTTTAGTATCCCTTTGCTGTCCACCATTTCGGCCTGAAACATTCCCTCCTGATAAAGCACATACATGGCAATGCCCGGCAGCACGGCAATGAGCGGGATCAACAGTTTAAGAAATGCAGCAAAGAGCAATCCTTGTCGCGCAGTTTTTAAATCGGCACCCAAAGCACGCTGTGTTATGTATTGATTGCAAGCAAAATAATTGAGGTTGTTTATCCACATGCCACCGATCAGCACCGAGAGCCCCGGCAAGTCTTTATAATAGTTGTGGTCTTTGCCGAGGATCATGTGAAAATGACTTTCGGCATTTTCCTTTAACAACACAAGTCCTTTCCAGGCGTTGCTACCAAAGCCAAACTTTTCGGAGAGCAATGTGAGCGCGAGGTATGAGGTGATCAATCCGCCTACGAGCAACACCGCTACCTGTATCACATCGGTGTAACCGATCACTTTCATTCCGCCCAGCGTAACCACAATGGCAAACACGCACAGCCCAACAATGCACCATTCAAATGGAAGCGTGGAAATTGACGTGATGGCAATGGCGCCTAAGTAAATTATAGAAGTGAGGTTTACAAACACATACACCAGCAGCCAAAAAACCGCCATCACCGTGCTCACCTGATCGTTGTAACGGGTGGCCAAAAATTGAGGCATCGTATAAATTTTATTCTTCAGGTAGAGAGGAATAAAAAATATGGCCACAATGATAAGCGTGGCCGCTGCCATCCATTCGTAGGTTGAAATAGCAAGGCCAATGGCAAAACCCGAACCCGACATACCGATAAAATGCTCTGCCGAAATATTGGAAGCAATGAGTGAGGCACCTATGGCCCACCAGGTGAGCGAGCCTTCGGCCAGAAAAAATTCGCGCGAACTTAGCGAAGCACTTTTCTTTCGGTGATAGACATAATAGCCGTAGGCAAAAATGACCACGAAATAAATAGTGAATACGATATAGTCGGCTGTTTGAAGTTTATTCATGTAGGCCGCTATTATCCTTCAAAATTTGTTTTTTAAAACTTAAGGGTAGGTGGAAGATACTTGGCCACTAAGTTTTCGTAGTATGGTTTTAGCTCCGTCCAGTTAGGCGGTGTCGGGTTTTTGGAATAAAGATCGTAGGGGTTAAATAATTTTACCCATTGAAACATTTCGCGATCGTGATCGTCCATCAAATGGTCGTACGCATTTTCGCGGTGCTGCGAATAAAACGAATGGTAGCGCAACATGTACAAGGCTTGCTCTGGCAGTTTGCCCTTCACCATGTTATACACATACTCATCGTGCCCCCAGCTCAGGTGCACATTGCGCAATCCACAGTTTGGCTCATACACTCCGTGTTTTGTGTTGTATGATGGATTGGTGTAATCAGGGTTGTTCACAAAAAAATCGGGATAGACAATCTTATCCGAATAGGCGCAGCCCACAGGAAACGTATCGCCCACCACTGCCCACTGCGGCTCACCAAAAAGACAGAGCACTTTGCCCATGTCGTGCATCAGGCCCACCATCACAAACCAGTCGGGGTGGCCATCTCTGCGAATGGCTTCCGAGGTTTGAAGCAGATGTTGAAACTGATCGAGGTCAGTATCAGGGTCGGAGTCGTCCACCAATTGGTTCAGGAAATCGAACGCACTCCACACGTTCATTTCTTTTTTGTTGAACGCCAGGAATTCTTTTTCCTTTTGCATCACAAAGTCGTAGGTCTGATAGGTATGGTTGAGCCGATAGAATTCGCGCACGGTGTCGCGCTCGGGTTTATCGTAGTTGCGGTATTCTTCCGTTGACTTAGCGGTTGCAATATTTTCTGGGTCAGGATATCTGCGAAGCAAATCATCTTCCCATTCGTCCAAGTTTTTGAGGGGCACGGCTTCAAATTGAGTATTCATGTTTTGGAATTTAAAATCAAGATTTAAAGGTAATATTTTTTTTGATTTTGGATCAGTGATATAACTATTAAACCACAGAGAGGCTCAAAGCAACGAAGGGCAATGTCATTAATCCTACTTTGTCATGTTCTAAATTTGCGTATTAAAGTTCTCGAACAAGAGTTACCTAATACAGAATAATTGTTTTAGGTCACAAGCCCTGAAAGCCTGCCTGACCGGTAGGCAGGGGCGTGATCAAAGTAACGCAGGGTGCAGCCCTGCGTTTTAAAGTGAAGAAGTGTATCAAGCCCTGAAAGGGCGGAATCTATCAGAGTAGATATCACCCCTGCCTACCGGTCAGGCAGGCTTTCAGGGCTTACGATGAGAATAGGCATTCACCAAACGCAGGGCTTCACCCTGCGTTTATGATCACTGCCCTTTCAGGGCTTTCAACTTCAGGAGAAGTTGTTTACACCCGTCACCTTAAGAAGTCTTCATTTTAAACTCATCAAGAAAAATTTCCTTTTGAGATAAAATTAAATCACATTCGTGTCGTATAATATCTTTCACCAAAACCAATCTTTATGAAATTGAAAAATGTTGCCTTTGCTGTAGTCTGTTTGATTGTAAGCGTGGCCATCCTTCCGGCACTGGCACAGCCCAAACTAACAGACCCTCTCCCCATCTCATCGGAAATAAAAACCGGAACACTGCCCAACGGTTTAAAATATTACATCAAAAAGAACAGCCGACCCGAAAAGAAAATGGAACTTCGCCTGGCCGTGAATGCCGGATCTATTCTGGAAGAAGACAACCAGCAAGGGCTGGCACACTTCACCGAACACATGGGCTTCAACGGCAGCAAAAATTTTAAAAAGAACGACCTCGTGTCGTTTCTCCAATCCATTGGTGTGAAGTTTGGCGCGCACCTGAATGCTTATACCAGTTTTGATGAAACTGTTTACATGCTCAACATTCCGTTGGACAAACCCGAAAACTTAGAGAAAGGATTTTTGGTGCTGGAAGATTGGGCCGGTGGCCTTTTGTTCGATCCCAATGAAATTGAAAAAGAGCGAGGTGTGGTGCTGGAAGAATCGCGCGGACGAAAAGGAGCACAAGACCGCATGATGGAAAAAGTTTATCCCAAAATTTTTGTGGGCTCAAAATATGCCGATCGCCTTCCTATTGGCAAAGATGACATTCTGAAAACGTTCAAGCCGGAAACAATAAAAAAATTCTACGCAGACTGGTACCGCCCCAACCTGATGGCCGTAGTGGCCATTGGCGATTTTGATGTGGCCGAAGTAGAAGCCAAAATAAAAAGCCATTTCGGAAAACTTAAAAATGATGCTAAGGCCAAACCACGCAACATGGTGGAAATGGGCCCTCGCCAGCAATCGGAAGGGTTGGTGGTTACCGACAAAGAAGCAACCAATGCCATCCTACAAGTTTTGCATCCTTACTCAAAAGCAAAAGACCAAACTACGGTGGCTGATTACCGCGAAGGCATGGTCAACAATTTATTTCAAGCTATGTTGGGTGCGCGCATGAGCGAGCTCACACAGACTGCGAAGCCCCCGTTTATTTTTGGAGGAAGCAACATGGGCGGCTTCCTGCGGGGCGTGGAAGCGTTCACATCATTTGCATTGCTAAGCCCGGCCGGGGTAGAGCCAGCTATCAACGCGTTGATACAGGAAGGAGAACGCGCACGACAATTTGGGTTTACTGCCAATGAATTGGATCGCGCAAAAAAGACCACTATGAAAAACATGGAGCGCGGACTCAGCGAAAAAGATAAATCGGAGTCAGGAGATTTTGCCGATGAGTATGTGCGTAATTTTTTGACGAAAGAACCGATCCCCGGAATTGAAAATGAATTTCTCTATCATCAAACTTTTCTGCCGGGCATCACGTTGGAAGAAGTAAATAAATATGCGGCACGGATCATTCCGCAAGGAGGGAAAAAATTCGCCTTCATTACGTCACCGGAAAACCCAGGCTTCGCGCTTCCCACCAACGAGCAACTGTTGACCATGATTGAAAATGCCTCGAAGCTCGAAGTAAAACCGTATGAAGAAAAAACAGTCGCCTCTTCTTTATTGTCAACCAAACCAACTGCCGGAAAAGTAGTTTCCGAAAAGGAAAACAAAGAACTTGGCGTAACCGAATGGACACTGAGCAACGGTGTGAAGGTGATGGCCAAGTCAACGGATTTTAAAAACGATCAGGTGCTGATGTCGGCAGCACGCTATGGCGGCCAATGGTTGTATGAAACCAAAGACCGGTACAGTGCAGAGAATGCCGCTACGGTAGTGGGCCAGATGGGCATCGGTCAGTTTTCGCCCACCGATTTGCAAAAAATGATGGCAGGAAAAACGGCCAGTATAAACCCACGCATCAGCCAAATGAGCGAAGGCGTAAATGGGCAAAGCAGTGCCACCGACATAGAGACCATGCTGCAATTGAACTACTTATATTTTACTCAACCCCGTATGGATCAAGAACTTTTCAAATCCTTTATTTCAAAACAGAAAGGATTTGTTCAAAACATGATGGCCAACCCACAGATGGTTTTTCAGGATACACTATTGAACACATTATACGCAAAACATGATCGCGGCCCACGTGCACCCAATGTGGAAATGCTTGACAAGATTGATGTGCAACGCGCCTTCGATATTTATAAAGAGCGCTTTGGCAATGCCAACGGATTTACGTTTTTCTTTGTGGGCAAGTTTGATATGGCCGCCCTCAAATCCTTGTGCGAAACGTATTTGGCAAGCCTGCCTTCCACGGGTGCCGCTTCCAACTTTCGCGATATTGGCCTGCGCCCTGTGAAAGGAGTTGTGAAGAAAGAAGTCTATCGGGGCAAAGAGCCCAAGAGTTTTATTGCCATTCAGTTTACAGGCGAGGCACCTTACTCCGATGCCGAGCTGCTGAAAATACAAATGCTGGTGGAGTTGATGAACATCAAGTTGATTGAAAAACTGCGCGAAGAAATCGGGGGCATGTACAGCGGTGGCATGAATGGCAACATGAGCAAAAACCCGTATGGGAATTATACCATTGGCGCATCGGTGCCATGCGGCCCCGAAAATGTTGACAAGCTCATCAACGCTACCTGGGAAGAAATCAATAAAGTGAAAGGCGGCCCCACCGAAGTTGACCTGAACAAAGTGAAAGAAGCCATGAAAAAACAATCGCAGGAAAGCATGAAAGACAATGCCTACTGGCGGACCAAAATGCAACAGTGGGTGGAGATGGGGACAAACCCTGGCGATATACTCACCACAGAAAAACGCATTGATGCCATTACGGTGAAAGACATTCAAGCTGCTGCGACCAAATATTTTAATGAGAAAAATTATTTGCAAGTGGTGTTGTATCCGGAGAAGTAGAAATATAGGAGATGTGAGATGCGAGAAAAAAAGTAGGCGGTGAGCGGTAATGCGTTTGCTGCCTTTTTTTTTCATTCAGGCGTCAGGCACCTTTGAGGCATCAGACATTCAGGCTTTTGGCACCTTAGTGAAATTATCAAATTGCCTAAGCGTTAGATCACGACCGCCCAAAAACCATAACTTCACTTTGGGCACTCATTGTGGGAATCTTCATTTTTTCGATTCGCATCCCCTCCAAATGAAACTGTAAGGCATCAAAAATATTTTTTTCCACAATATTTCTATTTGGCCCTGTGGCGACAACTCCTGGCAAATCTGGAACGTAGGCAGAATAGCCCGTTCTTGTCTTTTCATAAACTACTAAGTACTTTCTCATTGCTTTTTGATTTGTGCTTGTATAAAAATGCTGTTCAATGTGCCCAGCGCAATTTCGTCACTCATTTTGTCTGCCTCTTTGGCGAACCAGTTGCCAGCCATCATCTTCAATTAGCCTGACAATTTCACGCGCAGCCTGTTTGTTAAATCATGAGACTGGCCAGCATAAAATTTTTTGCACGACTTGCTGTACAGCACATAGTAAAACTGTCAAAATAACTTGTACACTTCTGGCTTGCAAAAAAATATTTAGCGGCCTGGCGAGGCGCCATTGGGCTATCCGTTCCAAGCCTGCCTGTCCGGCAGGCAGGTCCGTCCCCCCACAAAATCCACGCACTTCGGGCCCCGATTAAACGAGGGCTCTCGCAAGGCGGAGCTTTCCTCTACTATCCCTGGCCGAAGTACATCGTACATAAATTGTACAAGTTGTTTTGAAAATTTCGCATAGACGGTAAATTCCATAAAATAAAAACACGGCACTACGCAACAGTTTTGCAAAAGTAATTTTTGGCGGCATGGCCCCGAAACTTCGTGGCCACCAGGCCTGCGGCAAAAGGCAGGTTTTCCGCTTCTATCCCTTGCCCAAGTTCACCAACATTGCAAAAGTTTCGTACACCCCTATTCAGCGAACCTGATTTATTTTTTCCCTTTGTCTGATATTTGTGATCTTTACGTACTTTAAAAAAGCCATGCTCAACCCCATACATGCCCTGCTCACAACGTTAAAAAAAGAAAAAACCTCCGATTATAAAAACGGGGAAGCCCTCTACAAAGCAGGCCGCTGCCAGGTGCTCAGCCATTCGCTCCACGCCTACGAGGTGCTGATAACCAACGAGGCAGAAGATGAAACCGAGATAACCGTCCAGGAGAAGGAAGATCAAATTCTTTATTCTGTAAAAGGGAAAACAGCCAACTGGGATGGCGCGGGCATTGCCGCCCTGCTGCAAGTAAAGGAAGAACTGGAAAACACCAAGCCCAAACCAGCCCTGCAAGGCAAGGCCTATACGCGCGAAGGCATGATGAAACGCGTGCTGGAAGAGCGAAGGGAGAAATCAGAAAAAGAAAAATACAGGATAACCTTTGCCAATACTATATATGGTGAGCATATTTTGGTGAATGAAAAAGGAACGAAATACAAAATAACGCTGCGCGATTTTGAAAACGAAACCGGCTACATCGACAATGAAGACTGGCGCACCAACAAATTGGGCACCACCAAGCACATCATGTTCGCCTTTGCCAAGCTGAAGGGCAACAAGAAATTGTACAACCGCCTCGGGAAAAAATTTCCTTTTGTGGAAATCTATCCCGATCCGCTCCACGACTACCGCATTACCTGGCACTATCCGCACACGCTCAATGAGGATATTGCCGCCCTGATCAAAAAATATTTTGGCAAGAAAGATTTTATTGAGCCCGAGGCAGTCAAAGATTTTCTGCTGTTCATACGCGAGGCGGCCGCTTATCCACAAATAGTGGTGCGCCACGAGGTGGAAGAAAAAGTAAAACGTGCCTGGGACGCTGAAATGCTGGCAACACAAAAGCGCGATACCACGCTGGATTTTTCACTCATGAAAGTACCGCTCTTCGCCTACCAGCAGGAGGGCGTTGCCTTTGCCACCTTTCGGGATGGGGCCATCATAGCCGATGAAATGGGCCTTGGCAAAACCATACAGGCCGTGGCCACTGCTGTGATGAAGAAACAGATTTTTGGCTTTAAGCGAACGCTTATCGTTTGCCCTGCATCTTTAAAAGAACAATGGAAACAAGAGATCCATAAATTTTCTAACGAAGAGGCCGAAGTCGTTGACGGGATGCCCGAGAAACGCGCCATAACCTATCGCGACAGCAAGGCCTATTTCCTCATCGTAAATTATGAAACCATCTTGCGCGACTGGCGTGAGATAAACAGGATGGAAACCGACTTTGTCATTTTGGATGAGGCTCAAAAAATAAAAAACTTCTCCACCATTACGGCACAGAGCATCAAGTTCCTCACTAAAAAGCACGCGCTCGTGATCACCGGCACGCCCATCGAAAACCGCCTCATCGATCTGTACTCCATCGTGCAGTTTATAGACCCCAACTACCTTACTCCCCTGTGGGAATTTTCGTACCAACATTGCTATTTCGACCAGGTAAACAAAACCAAGATCACCGGTTATTATAATTTGCAGCAGCTCAACGAACGGCTAAAGCCCATCCTCATCCGCAGAGAGAAGCGCAAGGTGTTGAGCGACTTGCCGAACATCACTGAAATAACCGTGCCCATTACGCTACACGAAGAGCAGCAATCGTATCACGCCAGTTTTGCCAAAGGCATAGCCACCATCTTGCGCAAGAAATTTATTTCGCCCTACGACCAGCAGAAGCTCATGCTGCTGATGGCCAACATGCGCATGGTGTGCGACTCCACCTACCTGATCGATAAAGAATCGTACGTATCGCCCAAGCTCAACGAGCTGAAGGATATTTTGATGGAAAAGCTCGACTTGCCCAATAAAGAAAACAAGATCATTATTTTTTCCGAATGGGTAAGCATGCTCAACCTGATCGGCAAAATGCTGCACGAATGTGGAATAGGCTTTGCGCAACTGAGCGGCAAAGTGCAGGTAAAGAACCGCGATAAGCTGGTGAAGAAATTTGAGACCGATGCGCAGTGCAAAGTTTTTCTTTCCACCGAAGCGGGCGGCTCTGGCCTGAACCTGCAAGTGGCCGACACGGTAATCAATTTTGAACTGCCCTGGAATCCCGCCAAGAAAAACCAACGCATTGGCCGAATCGACCGCCTGGGCCAGCGCAGCAAAAACCTGACGGTGATCAATTTCATCAGCCGCAATTCCATCGAAGTCAGCATTGCCTCGGGCCTGGGCCTAAAGCAAAATTTGTTTGACGGTGTGCTCACCGAAAACAACGCACTGGATACGGTGGACTTTTCTGCCTCCGGCAAGTCACAGTTCCTCCAGCAGCTCGAAAGCATTATGGAAGGGTTCATTCAACCAGCAACCACCGGCCAGCCAGAAGAAAAAATGCAGGAAGCCGTTGCCGATACATTGCAGGCCGTATTGGTAGAGGAGGCCGCGGCCACAGTGCCCGAAGTGAGCAATGAAGAATTGCAACAACGCGAGGCACTGGAAAAGGTAATGAGCCACGGTATGGAGTTCCTATCGGGCCTGTTTAAAATGAGCACTGGGAAGGACCTGGGCACCGAGAACCAAAAAATAGAAATTGACAAGCAGACCGGTGAAGTGGTGATGCGGTTTAAGTTACCGGGGCGGTAGATGTTGGGCAGTGGGCGCAGATTGCATCGGGGTATTTGTATGTTGCATTTTTTGTATGGTAATATTGGTTAAATTTTTAAAATAATTTTCGAACCATAAGAACGAAGGTGTTGATCTAATGTGTTTGAATAGACAACGACTTAGCTCAAAAAAAAAGCGGACGAGCTAAAATTTTTTTAGCTACGTCCACTCAGGTCGGGGCGGCCAGATTCGAACTGACGATCTTGGCGCGAAGCGCGTCACGCGTTACTGTTCAAAGGTTGACAACGATACCCAAGTCGGAAAGGAAACGCGATGCCCCTCGTGATTTTATCTTCCGCTCCAGCGCGACAGCCTCTGAGCGGGTCTCAACGTTTTTAGTCCAGACCGTTCTCCACGGCACACAAAATTTTATTGACTTTGTTTCACCCTGGTTGTGTTCAAAAATTCGGTTTTCAAAGTCCTTGGTTTGACCGGCATAAAACCTGCGGCATGAATCACTGAATAATATGTAAACCGTAAATGCCATAAAAATTAAAACCACCTAACAGATTTTGAAAGGTGGTGTTGAGACGGGGCGGCCAGATTCGAACTGACGATCTTGGCGCGAAGCGCGCCAAGCGATACTGTTCAATAACTATATAAGTCGGGGCGGCCAGATTCGAACTGACGATCTTGGCGCGAAGCGCGCCACGCGATACTGTTCAATAACTATGTAAGTCGGGGCGGCCAGATTCGAACTGACGATCTTGGCGCGAAACGCGCCACGCTATAACCTTTCGTTAATCTTTACCTCAGGTGGTGTTAAGTCGGGGCGGCCAGATTCGAACTGACGATCTTGGCGCGAAGCGCGCCACGCTATAACCTTTCGTTAATCTTTACACCAGGCGGTGTTAAGTCGGGGCGGCCAGATTCGAACTGACGATCTCCTGGTCCCAAACCAGGCGCGATACCGGGCTACGCTACGCCCCGAAAAACTTATGAGGCCGCGAAGATATGAAAACATATTCTTTATTGACTAATGCCCCTGAAAATTTTTACTTAAATACCCTTGCCTCATTAATCAAACACGTAGGAATGTATAACCGTCTCGCTGGTTCCTCGAAATAAAACCCAAATATCCCACCCAATAAATTTTCTACCTTTACCGGATTAGCTTTCTGGTAATGCTCAAAATAGACGCGCACACCCACATCCTTCCCAAAAAAATGCCCAACTGGAGCGAGAAGTTTGGCTATGGTGATTTTATCTATCTGCAGCACCACAAAAAAGGTTTCGCCAAAATGATGCGCGGCAACCAGTTTTTCAGGGAGATAAAAGAAAACTGCTGGGATGCGGACGTGAGGATAAAAGAGTACGAAAAATTCCATACGCACGTGCAAGTGGTGTGCACCATTCCGGTCATGTTTTCGTATTGGGCCAAACCGTTGGATTGCCTCGACCTGTCCAAATTCCTAAACGACCACCTTGCCAAGTTGTGCGAAAAATATCCTGCCCAATACATTGCCCTTGGCACAGTGCCCATGCAAGACGTTGAACTCGCGGTGAAAGAATTGGAGCGCATAAAAAAAACAGGCCTCCAAGGGATACAGATAGGCTCGAACATAAATGACGACAACCTCAACGAGGAAAAATTTTTCCCGGTGTTTGAAGCGTGCGAAAAATTGGGATTGGCGGTGATGATCCACCCCTGGAATATGATGGGCGAAAAAAATATGCAACGCTACTGGCTACCGTGGCTGGTGGGCATGCCGGCCGAAACATCGCGGGCCATGTGCTCCATGATCTTTGGCGGGATTTTTGAAAGGTTGCCCAAGCTGCGTGTGATGTTTGCCCACGCGGGCGGCTCATTTCTGCCCACCATCGGAAGGATTGAGCGAGGGTTTGAATGCAGGCCCGACCTGGTGGCCATAGACAATAACGTGAACCCCAGAAATTACCTCGGAAAATTTTGGGTTGACAGCATCACACACGATGCCCTCATGTTGGAATATGTTTTGAAAATGCAGGGAAGCAAAAAAGTAATGCTTGGTTCTGATTATCCGTTTCCATTGGGAGACCTTGAAATAGGAAAGTTTATTGAGGACATGGCGTTGCCTGAAAAAACAAAAGAAGATATTTTTTCCAATGCTGCGTTAGAGTGGCTCAATTTATCAAAAAAAGATTTTTTACCATGATGATCCACACAATGAAAAGGGGTTTTTCGATCTCGGTTTTCTTCCTTGCCATCAACGTTTTTGTTTTCGCGCAAAGCGAAACCGAGAAAGAGAAGATCCGGCAATTGGAAATACAACGCCAGGCCGACCGCAAGCGGGCCATGGATATGAAATTGGATTCTGCCGTGGCCTTGATGGAGCAACAAAACTATGAAGCGGCCAGCGAAAAATTCCTGACCATCCTACGGTCGGTGAAAAGTGTTCCCTCCGATCTTACATTCTACTTCGGCAAAAATTCTTTCTACTTGGGCAAGTACAAGCAAAGTGTGGATTGGCTGAATAAATACATCCAGTTGAAAGGAACCTCCGGACAATTTTCAACAGAAACAATTGCATTGAAACAAAAAGCCGAAGCAGAACTGCTAAAGGAAAAAGAATTGGAATCAAAGCAAGCCTTGCAGGTATTTTCGAGCGACTACAGCATCGATTGTGGGCCGGCCGGTAAAGTCACATGCCCGGTATGCAATGGAACCACGGTGATCATAAAAAAAGGATATATAAACGATACCTATAAAACCTGCATGTATTGCAATTTGAAAGGCGTGCTGTCGTGCGAGGATTATAACAGTTTGCTGAAAGGCGAATTGAAGCCCGCATCGCGTTAATTGGCAGCGCAGCCTATTATCATTATTTTTGTGTTCGAATTTATAATGAATGGCCCTTTACAACCGGATCAATGGCAAGGAACTCAAGGAACGGCTTAAACAAAGCAGCGAGCCAAGAACTACTATTTCTTTTTATAAGTACCATCACATCAGCGAGCCAACAACTTTTCGCAACAACCTATACACCTTGCTTGAACAAATCCATGTGTTGGGCAGGATCTATGTGGCCACCGAAGGGATAAATGCTCAGGTCAGTATTCCCACATCGCAATTAGAAAATTTTCGGATGCAATTGTTCAGCATCGGCTTTTTAAATGAGGTGAGGCTCAACACGGCCGTGGATGACAATGGGAAATCATTTTTCAAATTAAAGATATTGGTAAGAAAGAAAATTGTGGCCGATGGGCTTGCTGATGAGACGTTTGATGTAACCAACTGCGGTGTGCATGTAAACGCAAATCAATTCAATCGCTTAGCCGATGAACCCAACACGGTGATCATTGATATGCGCAACCATTACGAGAGTGAAGTGGGCCATTTTAAAAATGCCATCTGCCCTGATGTTGATACCTTTCGTGAAGAATTAAAAGTAGTTGAAAATTTGCTGGCCGGGCAAGAAGATAAAAACTTATTGATGTACTGCACAGGCGGAATACGGTGCGAAAAAGCAAGTGCGTGGTTTAAGCATATCGGTTTTAAAAATGTTTTTCAGCTAAACGGGGGGATTATTAAATATGCACAGGAAGTGAAAGCACAGGATTTGGAAAACAAGTTTGTTGGAAAAAACTTTGTGTTTGACGAGCGGCTTGGCGAACGCATTTCCGACACCATCATCAGCGTGTGCCACCAATGCGGAACCCCATGCGACACACACACCAATTGCAAAAATGACGGCTGCCATCTGCTGTTCATACAGTGCGAAGCATGTGCAGCCAAATTCAACAGATGCTGTTCAGCAACGTGCGGAGAAACCATAGCTCTGCCAATAGAAGTGCAACGTGAACTTCGGAAAGGAATAAACAAAGGAAGACAAGTGTTTAAAAAAGGAAGATCGGAAAAAATGGTTTTCAACACCGCCCAACCCGTATGATCCGCATCGGCATCATCAATGTTTCAGACCGCGCAAGCCAGGGAATCTATGAAGATCTGCCCGGTAAAGCCATTGTGCAAACATTGAACGAATACCTCGTATCGCCTTGGGAAAAAGAATACGCTATAATTCCAGATGAACAAGTGTTGATCGAGAACACGCTAAAAGAAATGGCCGACCAAAAAAACTGTTGCCTTATTGTAACGTGCGGTGGCACGGGCCCTTCCAAAAGGGATGTGACCCCCGAAGCAACCGAAGCCGTGTGCGATAAAATGATGCCTGGCTTTGGCGAATTGATGCGGATGGAGAGCCTAAAGTATGTGCCCACAGCAATACTCTCCCGGCAAACGGCTGGAATCAGAAATAAAACTTTAATTGTAAATTTGCCCGGTAAACCAAAATCGATCCGTCAGTGTTTGGATGTTGTGTTTCCTGCAATACCGTATTGCATAGAGTTGCTCACCGGCCTCAGGCTGGAATGCAACCCCGAAGTGATCAAGGCTTTCAGGCCCGCTGTTGTTTAAATAACCGAGTGAAATTATGGCAAGGATAAAATACTACTACGACACGGAAACCTGCAAGTATGAGCGGATAAAAACCACTAAGGGCGACATCGTATTGAATAGCCTGGGCATTTTCTCTCTCACCCTTGCCATGGCAGCCGGCATCTTGCTTGTTTCAAGTTCTTATTTTGAATCGCCCAAAGAACTCCTGTTGAGGAATGAAGTAAAGGAATTGGAATTCTATTACGAAAACCTTGCACAGGAAGTTGAAGGCCTTCAAAAGCAATTGGCAAACATGGAGCACCGCGATGATAATATTTATCGGGTGGTGCTGGGCGCAGAACCTATTGATAAAAGCATTCGCGATGCGGGCATTGGCGGCATAGACCGCTATGAGGACATTCGGGAGAAGAACATTATCCATGAAGACCTTCTGGTGAAGTTGAGCGAGAACATTGATAACTTAAGGCGCAAAATATATATTGAATCCAAGTCGCAAGATGAAGTGGTGGAACTGGCCGAAAGCAAAGAGAAATTGTTTGCCGCCATTCCTGCCATTCAGCCGGTGGCCAACAAGCAACTCATCGCGCTTGCTTCGGGTTATGGTTTGCGCATCCATCCCATCTACAAAGTAAAAAAAATGCACACAGGTATTGACTTTGCAGCAGCCATTGGCACACCGGTGTATGCCACTGCCGATGGCAGTGTCGATCAACTTGAAATCAGTTTTAGCGGATATGGCAAGATGCTTGAAATAGATCACGGCTTTGGTTATCGCAGCCGCTACGCACACATGCACGGTTTTGCCGTGCACAAAGGACAAAAAGTGAAACGGGGTGATCTGATCGGATACGTGGGCAACACGGGCCTATCCACCGCACCGCACCTTCACTACGAAGTTTTTGTGAATGGCATTCACGCCAATCCCGTGCACTATTTCTTCAACGATCTCAACCCTGCCGAATACGAAAAAATCATCGAGTTGGCCTCGATAGAGAATCAATCGCTGGGGATGTAGCATGGGTAAATAATCCGAATTCTTTGGTACTTCTAAATGGCCAATAAATTTTCTTTCAAATTTTCACATAAACTGACATCAAAAAAGAATAAATTGGCAGTTAACAGAAGAAATTGAATGAGAGTAAAAGAACCGATTTTTGAATACCTAAGCCCGGAAATAGACTATCAAATCAAGAAAGGGGACAGCTTAACTATCCTTAAGAAAATAGAGGACGGAAAGTTTGATCTTATACTTACCTCACCTCCCTACAACATAGGCAAATCGTATGAGATTAAGACAAGTATTGAGAAGTACTTGGAAACTCAAACAGAAATTATTGATGAGTTGGTACGCACTCTTTCTGACAAAGGGAATCTTTGTTGGCAAGTTGGCAACTACGTTGATAAAGGAGAGATATTCCCGCTTGATATTTTCTATTACGAAATATTTAAGAAACAAGGGCTTAAACTTCGTAACCGAATTGTGTGGCACTTTGGACATGGACTTCATGCTTCAAATCGTTTTAGTGGACGCTATGAGACAATGCTTTGGTTCAGCAAAACGGATGATTACATTTTCAATCTTGACAAGGTAAGAGTGCCCTCAAAGTATCCTGGAAAACTTCACTTCAAAGGCCCAAAAAGGGGGCAACCTTCCGGAAACCCGTTAGGTAAAAATCCCAGCGACATTTGGGAAATTATTCAACAAGACTGGGATACTGGAATGTGGAATATTCCAAATGTGAAATCAAATCATCCTGAAAAAGTTGATCATCCGTGTCAATTTCCTATTGAGTTAGTTGAACGCTGTGTTCTGGCATTGACAAATGAAAATAGTTGGGTATTAGATCCATTTTCGGGTGTAGGTTCAACTGTTCTTGGTGCAATCAGGAACAATAGAAATGCTATTGGAATTGAAAAAGAAGAAGCATATTGTAAAATAGCAAAACAGAGGATTGAAGATTTAAAAGAGGGAAGATTAAAAATGAGACCTATAAATAAGCCTATTCATAAGCCCACAGGTAACGATAAAGTTTCACAAGTTCCGGAGTCCTGGTTAAAATTAAACTTTGTTAACGGACATAAATGAAAGTCGCTCAAAAGTACTCTCATCTTAACGGAGAAGAATATCTAATTGTTCATCATAAAAGAACACTGACAGAAATCTATCATGTTATAGAAAGCATTGACGCTTCCATCCATAGAACGAAAGAATCAAAAGAAAAAACTAAAAAGGGAAAGTTCGTATATAATCCATCTTCTTTGAACCAAGCATTTAAAGATTTGCTTTACGCCAAAGGTTGGGAAGAAAAAAGAAGAGATTTTTTTGTTTCAACAGATCCGAATACAGTAAAGCTACTTGAGCCCTTGGAATTTTCTGAACAGAAAACTCTGCTTCAAGGAATGAAACACCCTTTGTATGACTCTTATAATCAGACCGATTTTGTTAAGAACAGAATTGCAGTTGAAGTACAACTGGGAAAATATTTTGCGGTTACCTATGACTTATTTGTAAAGCACCTGTCCTTTTATAGTGGTCAAATAATTGATGTGGGGATCGAAATAGTTCCGACAAAAAATATGCAAAAATTCATGTCTTCTGGTCCACCGTGGTTTGAGAAAGAAGTACACAATGTTTTACGGCACGGAAGAACAAATCCACCTGTTCCATTATTAATTATAGGCATCGAGCCCTAGGTTGCACCAAATATCGAAGGTGGCATAACCATGATAATCCGGGGCTATTTATTTTCATTGAAAGAATAATTGATCTTTGGCTTCATCGTTCCTATCTTAGCAGGGCAATGAAAATATCCCTACTCCTATCCATTTTATTCTTCGCATCAGCCAACGCTTTTTCGCAAGGCTGCAGCGATGCAGGTTTCTGTACCATGGGTGCCATGAAACCCGATCAGCCTTATAACAAAAAATTGCAGTTCAAACTGCGTTCGATGGAATTGAGTTTCTACAGGGGCGAAACCACCACCACGCCCGTCATTTATGTGGCCACTGCCGATCTCAATTTTAGTCTCAACTCAAAATCTTCTTTCCAAATAAAAATACCTTACATGATGGTGCGCAGCGGCAAGCTGGGAGAAACCGAAGGCCTTAGCGATTTATCCCTTTGCTATTCGCGCTCGCTTATAAACACCGACCGCTTTGATGTAAACTTTTCCGTGGGCGCGAAAATCCCCACCAATAAATCCAACCTCACTTCCAATAAATTTGCACCCGAACCTTTGCCCATGTATTACCAAACTAGTTTGGGCACCTACGATTTTATCACCGGCATTTCACTCATCAACCGCAAATGGCTCTTCGCCACCGGCATACAAATACCAGTTAAACACATTAACCAAAACAAATTTGATTGGTCCGATTTTCCGGAATATCCAGACCCGAAATATCTTGAAACATACAGCCAGGCAAATCTTTTAAAACGCGGAGTGGACGTAATGCTGCGCGTGGAAAGAAATTTTCGGATGTCGCGTTTTAACTTCAGCACGGGGCTGCTTCCCATTTACCGCATCACCAACGACCGGATAATAAACGGGAAAGGTGTTGAAGTGAAACCCGATGGTGCGCGTGGCCTTGCCCTGTCGGGGATAATAACGGGCGGATATAATTTCAATGTGAAGTCGGGCATTAAAATATTATGGGGCCGCAAAATTGTTCAACGCGATAAAAACCCCGATGGCCTTACAAGAAACAGCGTAAGTTCCATTACCTATAATTACCGGTTCTGATGCGGGCACTACTCATTCTCCATTTACTCAGCATCAGCTTCGTATCGTTGGTGGCACAGCCATCTTCAATCCTAAAAAAAGCGGATTCACTTATCGCTATTACAGAATACGATAAGGCACTCGAAATTTTAAGTCAATACAAAGCCACTGATCTTTCAGCTAAAACATTTCTATCCAATAAAGTTGCCGAGATATTGATGATGCAAGGAAAATTAGATGAAGCCGAATCAATATTGCTATCTATACCTGATGGCAACAACGAATTGGGCAATGCCAATACACTTACAAACAAAGGAGCCTTGTACCTGAATAAAGGACGCTACGATCTTGCGCTTGAAAACCTTCAGGCTGCATTAGGCAAGTTTCAATCTTCCGGCAATCAAAATACCCGTGAGGCAGCCCAATGTCTTTCCCTGTTGGGAGTGGTGTATGGCACTACGCATAAATACAAACAGGCTGAAGAAAATCATTTGATTGCCCTTCAGATAAGCGAGCACTTGTATGGGATTGAAAGCCAGGAAGTGGCCGCTTCCAATAACAACCTGGGGCAGATCTATCTGGAAACTGACCCCGACAAAGCCCTCGAATATTTTGACAAAGCCCTGGCCACGTATCAAAAAGTGCACGGTGCCAACCATCCTAAAATTGCCATTGCCAACACCAACATCGGCTTTGCCAACCGAAGGCTTGAACAATTTGGTGACGCTATTGTCAATTTCGAAAACGCCTTGGCTACCTGGCAAAAGATATATCCCAACGGCCACCCCAGCCAGGCATTGGTGCTAACCAACTTGGGCCAAACGTACAGGCAAATGAAGAACAGTGAGGCAGCCCTTGGATACTTTGAAAAATCATTGGAGCAGTATAAAAAGTCGTATGGCGAAAAACATTCCGACATTGCCGATACCTATAATCAGATAGGCATACTAAAATTAGAAGGACAAAACCCGACCGAAGCCATCGCTTATTTTCAAAAAGCAATTGTCGCCAATTCTCCTACGTTCAATAGCCAGGAAGCAAAACAAAATCCAGTGGTTAAAGAATATTATAATGGCATTGGGCTTTTGTATTCGCTGCGGTATAAGGCGCAGGGTTTGGAGTCTCAATACTATGAGGCCACGCTCAAGTTAGAAGATTTGCGTTTGGCGTTGGCGTGCCTGCACGCCTGCGATTCGCTCATTGACGACATCCGCCATCACAGTTCGGACGAAAGCGACAAAATTGCGCTGGGCGAAATTGCCAACGAAGTGTATGAAGACGGAGTGAGGGTTGCGCAAGCCATTAGCGAGATAACGGTCGGATCAAAAAAATATAAAGAAGAAGCATTTTACTTTGCAGAAAAAAGCAAATCGGCAGTACTCCAAGAATCCATTGCCGATGCGCAGGCCAAGTCATTCTCAGGCATCCCCAGCAAGTTGCTCGTGCAGGAAAAAACCCTGAAGTCAACCATTGCACTGCTCAGCCAGAAAATTTCTCAAAAGCCGTCCATGCTGGAGGAGAAAAAATTGCGCGAGGATTTATTTTCATTAAACATAGAGTACAACGCCTTCATAAAAAAATTGGAGAAGGAATACCCCAATTACTTCAACCTAAAGTTTAATCAGTCAACGCCCACGGTGGCGGCTTTGCAAAATAAATTGGATAGCGAAACCGCTCTGGTCAGTTTTTTTGTGGCCGAAAAAAGTAAACGCATCTATCAATTTCTGATTTCAAAAAATAAGTTCAGGGTCAACAACCTCACCTTGCCTGAGAATTTCGATAAACTTGTTCGCGGCTTTAACAACAGTTTGTATTATTCCGATTTTGCTACCTATAAAAAAACTTCCCTTGGGCTTGTGCGCGTTTTGGTGCCCCGTTTTCCAAAAGCCATTAAGCAACTCGTGATCATTCCATCAGGCAGATTGGGCACGCTTCCGTTTGAAGCACTTCCTTTAAACGCAACGAAAATCACTGCCTTCAACACCGTTGAGTTTGTGGTGAAAAGATATTCTGTGAGCTATGAGTTTTCTGCTGCGCTGATGGCTCAAAAGGGAGTGAAATCACTTACACCGAATGCTGCCTCCATTTATTTGTGCGCCCCGGTTCAATTTCCAACAAAAGACAACCTGAGTGAATTGCCCGGCACCGAAAAAGAAGTAAGCGCCATTGCCTTGTTGTTTGGCAATTCATCGCACGTAGCAAAATTTACCGAAGCGAACGAAACGGATATTAAGGCATCAACGCTTTCTGATTATAATTATCTTCACTTTGCCACACATGGTGTGGTGGATGAAGCCGAACCCGAACTGTCGCGCCTATTTTTAAACACCGGAACCAAGGACGATGGCAATTTATTTTCTGGCGAAATTTATAACCTTCAACTGAAAGCAGAACTTGCTGTGCTGTCGGCATGCCAAACGGGGCTGGGAAAATTTTCAAAAGGCGAAGGCGTGATTGGCCTGTCGCGCGCTCTTACGTATGCCGGTGCAAAAAGTATTATCGTTTCGTTTTGGAGTGTGGCCGATGAATCCACCTCGGAACTGATGACCGGATTTTATAAAATACTTCTTGATGATGAGGGCAAGAATTTTGCCAAGGCACTGCGCCAAACCAAATTAGAATTGATCAATCATCAAAAATTTTCAGCACCGTATTATTGGGCTCCCTTTGTGTTGATTGGAAATTGAGGTGAGCTACCTCCTTCTTGGGTTAAACCTCACTTGTTTGGTTTCTCCATATCCATAATATCCGGGGCACTCAACATTTTTGTGTACCGAGCGTATGCGGGTTCTGTAATTGATCATAAACTCATGCGACCCATTTGAAAATTTATTGAGGTCCGATCCCGTAAGGTCATAGGAATAAGCGAAGTGAAAGCGCTCGCTGAGTTTCAAATCAATAAATCCGATCAGTGCATCGCCAATGCGCCACGAGGCACCCGTGCTGAGCACATCATGGATCACCACACCAAGATTTAAATCCACGGCCAGCGGCTGTCCTTCTTGCGCCCTGATAAGAAATGAAGGATTTAGTTTCACTGTTTTTTTAGCATTCAACGGTTGGTACGTGCCGGCACGCAAAAAATAGTAGCGCGCTTGTGTTATTTGTGCTCCAATATCTGAAACCTTGGTAACTAATGTGCTGTTGATCAAGAACGGAACGGACAATCCTACAAATGAATTTTTGAAATTCAAAAACAAGCCCGCTCCAAAGTTTGGCTTGGCCGTGTTCACAGAAATAAATGAAAGGTCGCCTTGGTTCAGCAGGTCGAGGTCATAGTCAACGCCCAATATATTGAAGCCGCCCGACAGGCCCATGGAAAGTATGGCTTTTTTAAACGCAATCCGGTAGGCATAGTAGGCATACACGTTGTCATTTTTATAGCTGCCGATTTCATCGTGGTTAACGAGCAGCCCCACACCTACCTTACCTTTATTTAAAGCCGTGTGCCCACTAAAGGAAAATGTGCGTGGCGCCCCCGGAAAGTTGACCCATTGATTGCGATAAGTAGAGTTGAAGCTTAGTTGCACATGGTTGCCGGCATAGGCAGGGTTTATAACCAACTCGTTGAAGTAGTACTGGGTAAATACAGGATATTGTTGAGCATAGGCGCAAGTAATACCCACCAGCACGAATGAGGCAATGAACAAGGATCGGGAAATGAATTTGGCAGTCATTGCTTTTATTATTTTACAACTTCAAGGTATCCGGCATAGGGTTTCGAACCGTTGCGCTTGTCAACAATATAGAAGTATGTTCCATCAGGCACATTGCTTCCGATCGGGCTCACACCACGATTGGATAGGCCATCAAAGTATATGGCCGTGTTGTCATATCCATCGGCTTCAAATACCAGCGTTCCTGCCCGGTTAAAAACCTTCACGTTGTTGTTTACAAATTGCTCAATGCAATCAATATGAAAATAATCATTCTGTGAGTCGCCATTTCTAGAAATACCATTGCGGGGCCTTATATCTGATAGTATGACAAAATCTGCTTCTGCCTCGCAGCCAAGTTCCGAAGTAACATGAACTCCGTATGGCCCTGCCAATACTTCCGACAGGTTAGGCCCAACGGCCACTACTTGATTTCCGCTTGTCCATTCAATGGCACCAATGGCCGTAGTAGAAGTGAACACAATAGTAGCAAAGCCAGTTGGCAAGCCGCAAGCAGCACTTGTAATCTCAAAAATAAATTCAGGGAATTCTTTCTTTTCAATTATATCTTCGTCAACCAGTGGCGATTTACATCCGGTGATCCTGCTAGTAGCCGTTACTGAATAGGTGCCTGCTGAAAGGCTATCATAAATTTCTCCAACAAAATCTATAGGTGGGGTTTCTGTTGATCCATCATACCAGTTAAAAATAAAATCTTTTGTATTTCCTCCCACCGATACGCTTAGGCCACCATTATCAAACACGCAACTGGTAATTTGAGAAAGTATTTCTATCTGTGGGGCAGGTATCGGCACGGTGGCACTGGCTATGGTGGCACTTACGTTGCCTGTGCAGCCAGTCACTAAAGTGGTAGCTCGTATAGTGTATGCAAGTGGTGTAGGTTTTAGTTCTCCAAACTCAGCACCGGTATAGACTGGAGTTCCGGCCGCAGCGTTTCCTTCATACCAATCAAATTGAAATCCTACAAAGCCACCATCAACAAGGGCACTTGCAACTCCGTTTGGTCTGGACGGATCACAATTGGTGACGGGCGCAATGGTGGTGACCACAGGTTTTGGAAACACCCGTTTGTCATCAACAGCAACGGATTGAATAGTGATGCACCCGGTGTTATTGTCGGTGAGGCGCACGGTGTAAGACCCGTTCGATAAATTTGGCTGCCAGAAATTTTCAGTGAGCAGCGGGTGATTAGGATCGTTTAACATGTTTGGAAATTCGGGCACATTCAAATTTGCCGGGGGTGAACCTACATACAAATCGGCTGTGTAGTCATAGGCAAAAGGGTAATTCTCTTCCGGGTTAAGGCTGATAGGAAACGCAACGCCACGGGCATATACAGAACCATCCACTGGATTGGTGCACCGGGTAAGGGGGTTGCTTGAAAGAGCCAGCACCGGCAAAAACTCATTCTTATTGTCTGGAATAATAAACAAAGCCGTGGTTCTACAATCGGTGGCCAAATTGTGAACCTGAACAGAATAATCGCCACTGACCAAATTGTTTATCGCACTGGTTGCCGCAAAACTTGGTCCGCTTGCGTTGAGTGTCCTGAACCAGGTAAACGTATAATTGGGATTGGTATCATCTTGCTGATCTGCGAGGGCGGTTAGCGCGCCAGAACCTACATTGACAGTACACATGATCTGCGGTGATATTTGTTGAACTTCCACCACCGGGAAAATGATATCTGCATCGTCAATCATGGTTTCAACAGAAGACGATATGCAATTCGTAGCTATGACTTTGACCTTAACAAAGTAAGTGCCCGGCAATTGGTTTGGAAGCGTGCTGTTTATCTGTCCTACAATTAATCCGGCAGGAGTTACCGTGGTTCTATACCATTCGTAATCATAATCAGTCTCAAGGTCATCGGGTGGGTTGGCGAACGTTGCTGTGCCTCCTATTGTAAGAGCCACTACGTGCGCACTTCCCTGAGGAAAACAGTTTACAGGATCTACCGCATTGATGTCAACAATGCTGGGAAGGCTCAGCGATAAATTGGTAGGCAAGTCGAGGGCTTGAGCAAAATTACAACCGGTAAGGGTGTTGGTAGTTGTAACAGAATATAAACCGGTGTTTGCGTTGGTCAATGTACTTAATGGCGAGGCTCCACCTTGCACCGTTATTACAGGCAGCGCGCCTCCGTTAAATGTCCACGCAAAATTATATGTTCCTGAGGGGCCAACGCGCTCCGAAGCAGTTGCTTCAATCAAACCATTTGGGGTTCCGCCCGCACAACTCGAGTTGGCAACAATGGAAGAGAAAGTAATAAGCGGATCTCTACTCTTGTCAAAAATTTCTACACGGAACGGTGCCGACTCGCAACCGGAGCCAGGACTGAACCCAAGCCCAGAAAGCTTCCTCACTTTAACAAAATAAGAACCAGCACCAATGGTGGGAAGATCGACAATGTTCAGCACATCATTGTTGTTGGTTGCCGCTGCTACCACCGTAGCAATAGTTCCACGCGACCAGGTGAAATCAAAATTGGTATGCGTGTTATCAACCACACCGCCCACCAGGATATCATTGGCACCAACGGTGATGCTTCCATCCGGATTACAGATTAATTGGTCAACAGGAGATGCGTTGGTAACTACAATGGGCACGGCTACTTTGGTGATGGTGTTTTGTGCAGTAGCGGTGCAGCCCGAAGTATTATTCTCTATCAATACAGAATAGATGCCATCAATCAGGCCACCGAAGGTATCATCGGCACCAAGCCCATTACCATCGGAAACCCCATTGGCAATAGGGGAAGCCACCGGGGTTGTCCAGGTGTAATTGTAGTTCACGGTTGGAGCA
>JAYVAI010000341.1:0-3439 GCA_043751075.1 Cyclobacteriaceae bacterium
CCAGTAGGCCCTCGGGCTTCCTCACAAACTTGTTATACACCGGACTGAACCAACTGTTCAAATCGTCTTCCGATTTTTTTGAATAGGCCAGGCCCAACAACGTGTATTTTCCCTTCGTATCATTGGGCAGCTTTACCTTTTTGTCCTCCACGGTTTCCGCTTCCATGTCTGGAAAAATTTTGCCGATCACCTGAGCTTGCACAAGATTGATCGTAGCCAATAAGGTGATTGTTATAAGAATGTTTTTCATAGCATTTCGTTTTCAAATCCAGTATCCAGTATCCAGCATCTTCTTACTTATCACTCAACGGGCATGCCCGCAGCCTTCCATGCTTTAAGCCCTCCTTCGAGTTCAAATACCTGATCATACCCTTTTTCGCGGAGGATAGCCGCAGCCTTTGCACTACGTATGCCCGAGCCGCAATACACAAAAATGGGCTTGTGCTCAAGGCCCGATAGCTTGCCTGCGAACGCATCATCGTAAATAATATTTTGTGCATTGGCTATTTTTCCGTTGGCAACTTCTTCCAGCGTGCGCACATCCAATAAAATAGCGCCTTCGGTAGATTTATATTTTTTGTCAAAGTCGTTGGCGGTAAAAACCGTTTCGGTTTTCTCTTTGCCGCAGGCAACAACAAGAAATAAAAGCAGATACTTTTTCATCTTCAACTATTTTTAATTTGGTGTGAAAGATACAAAATTAGTGTGTGTCAAATTTTTTTGCTGACGGGCATCCAAAATACCGCTATGATTTTTGGTGAGTTTTAATTCTTCAGAAAAAAGCGCGATAGAAAATTCTATTTCTTAATTCAGGTTTAATGATCTCTATTTGTTTAATTTTGTCGCGACTCGTTAAAGTGAATTATTTGCTTTTGCTTTTCTTGGAGATTTAAAGGCGAAACGTGTCTATTTTAACTAACTAAAACTGTTTTGATATGTTTGACAATGTTAGGACCATACGGATCAAAGACGCTCATGCAGCCGCTATTATTGATCAATTGATGCAAATGAACGCTTTGGAGTTTATGGATACCGATAAAGATTTTGCGCTTTCAGAAAAGCAAATTGCATTGCTTGATCTGAGGAGCAAGACCCCTATCGATCAATGTATTCCAGCTGACGAATCCATTAAGCAGCTTAAAAAAAAGTATGGCTTATAAAGTTGTTGTTGAACCTGAGGGCCAAAAAGAAATTGATAATGACATTGAGTATTATAGTTCAATATCAGATGATATAAATGTGCAGCTCAATTTATTGAATGATATTGATCAAGCCTACAAAGCCCTGGAATTGAATCCGTTTTTTCAAATCAGAAGTAAACATTACAGAGCGTTGCCTTTAAGGAAATATCCTTATCTCATGTTTTTTGAAATTCTGAAAGAAGACCGTATCGTAAAATTGGTTTCCCTCTTCAACACTTCGGAAGACCCTAAGAAACACGTTTGATCATTGCAATCAATAATCGTTGTGCCAGTAGTTTCGGGTTTTCTAAAAGGAGGATATAGAACCCAACAGACTACAAGATTATGGATAAGGTAATATTTTGAAACCATGAACGCAGTGCAGGGCTATATTGCGGATCAACGAAATACGCAAAAGGAAATCATGTCTGTGCTGCGAACCTGGATACTTGATCTGGGGCCTCATGCACAAGAAAAGATAAGTTATAAAATTCCTTTCTTCTATTTTTACGGACCAATGTGCTACCTCAATCCCACACCTGACGGAGTTGATCTCGGGTTTGTGCAGGGAAAGAGCCTTAGCAATGAACAAGGGCTCTTGCAAATGAAGCAACGCAAAACCGTGGCCACCATTCGCTTTCATAGTCTGGCGGAAGTGGAAGCACGTGAAGCACAGATTCGGCAAATCCTTAATGAGGCAACTATTTTGAACCAGTACTTACATCGGACAAAAATAAAAAAATGACAGAAGAAGAGTTGATTGAAGAAAATGATGACGAACTCTTCGAACATCATCGCATAGTGGCCGATGCAAAGCAAGGATTGGTGCGCATAGACAAATTTTTGATGGACCGGTTGCCCAATGTAACGCGCACAAAAATCCAATATGGCATTCGCGATGGTTTTGTTAAGGTGAATGACAAGGACACCAAGGCCAACTACAAAGTCCATCCCAACGATGTTATCATCATCTCATTTCCTGAGCCCCCACGCGACACCGATGTGGTGCCGGAAAATATCCCTCTCAACATTGTGTTTGAAGATGAGCACCTGCTGGTGGTGAACAAACGGGCAGGCATGGTAGTGCACCCCGCTCACCAAAATTGGAGCGGCACATTGGTAAATGCCCTTACTTTTCACTTTCAAAATTTGCCACAGATGGCTGGCAACGATGGGCGGCCTGGCCTGGTGCACCGCATAGACAAAGACACTTCGGGCCTGTTGGTGATAGCAAAGACAGAAAAAGCGATGACCTCGTTGGCCAAACAATTTTTCGATCATTCCATTGAGCGCACCTATCAGGCCCTTGTGTGGGGCGTGCCCGTTCCGCCACAAGGAACCATCAATGTGTATGTAGGCCGAAGTTTAAAAGACCGCAGGGTTACGGTTGCTTTTCCTGAAAGCGACTTTGGTCGCCACGCCATCACGCACTACACACTGTTGAAAGACTATCGTTACGTTTCCCTCATCGAGTGTAAATTGGAAACAGGCCGCACGCATCAGATACGTGCCCACATGAAATTTATCGGCCATCCCATCTTCAACGATGCTACGTACGGAGGAAACGAAGCGTTGAAGGGAACCATCTTTTCGAAATACAAACAGTTTGTTGACAATTGTTTTAAAATCATTCCGCGCCAAGCATTGCATGCCAAAACACTTGGCTTCATCCACCCAGCCACCAATAAATTCATGACCTTCGATTCAGAACTTCCGGAAGATTTTAGAGAGGTGATAGAAAAGTGGGAGCACTATGTGAAGTATAATTAGGATCCTGAAGATCAAAAAAGTAGGTCGTGAGCAAGTCGCCCGTAAGCAGGTTAGATTTCTTATACAGCCTACCGATGCATCTTTTAATCTTTTACCTTACCTGCTGGCTTGCTGTTCATACGAAGCGATACTGTTTGATGTCCGCACGATGTAATTATAAATTAGAAGCGATTTACATTCAAATCGGTGTTGGTGCAAGTTTGTGTCAGCCCTTCACAGGGTCTATCTGTTGAAAAATTTTTAGAACCCTGATGGAGACAAATCGTAAATATTCCGTAGTTTTGTCGCCAAGTTAGAAATTTGAAAAACCACTTCGTTATGGATAATGTATTTGCAAACAGATTGAGTTCAGCCCGAAAAATGGCAGGTATGTCATTGCAGGATTTGGAAAACAAACTTGAAAAGTATGTTACTCGTCAAACTCTGCATAAATACGAACAAGGAAAAATGAAACCTGACAGTAAAGCATTGCTTGCAATGTCAAATGT
>JAYVAI010000342.1:0-3427 GCA_043751075.1 Cyclobacteriaceae bacterium
GCAATCAAACAACACACGTGGATAGATAAAGACCAACTTTTTGTGGAAGGCGGAAGTTATGCGGGCTACATGGTGGCTTGGATCGTGAGCCACGACAACCGCTTCAAAGCAGCCAATGCACAACGAGGAGTGTATGATCTCACCACCTTTATGGGAGAGGGCAACGCGTGGCGGTTGGTGCCCGATCATTTTGGCGGCTACCCGTGGCAGAAAGAAACCAAAGATTTATTAGATGCTGAGTCGCCACTCACTTACGTGGATAAAATAAATACTCCTCTGTTGATCATTCATGGCGATCAGGACTTGCGCACGGGTGTGATGCAATCGGAGATGCTTTATAAAAGTTTGAAAATTTTAAATAAGCCCGTGGAGTACATCCGCTACCCAAAAGAAGGCCACGAACTTACGCGCAGTGGCAACCCCGGAAGGATGATGGACCACATGCTGCGGGTGATTGAATTTTTTGAACGCTATGTAAAACATCCGGAAACTCCGGCTGCGGTGGTGAGATAGTCGTCAAGACCACTTCGTGTGGTCAGACGACTAATCACTCCACGTAAAGCACCAACCCTTTCAAGTACTCACCTTCAGGATGATAGAGTGAAACCGGGTGATCGGCTGGTTGCGACAGATGGTGCAGCACTTTTATGTGCCGCCCCGATTGAATGCCTGCCGAAACAATGGTATCATAAAACAATTGCTTGTCCACCACCTGCGAGCAGGAGAACGTGAAAATGATGCCCCCCGGTTTTATCATTTTCATGGCATCGGCATTTAGCCTCTGATATCCCTTCACGGCCTGGTGGCGCGCGTCTTTGTGCTTGGCAAAGGCAGGCGGATCGAGGATGATCAGGTTATAGACATCCTTTTTGTCTTTGATAAAATCAAAAGTGTCGGCCACCGTGCACTCGTGTACATGCGGATCAAATCCGTTTAGCGAAAGGTTTTTTTTGGTCATGGCAATTGCCTTCTCCGAAGCATCAACCGAATGCACTAATGAAGCCTGATTCTGTAGCGCGTAAACAGAAAATCCACCCGTGTAACAAAATGTGTTCAACACAGTTTTGTATTTGCTCATTTCGCCCAACAGCTTTCGGTTCTCGCGCTGGTCAAGAAAGAAACCTGTCTTCTGCCCTTCTTCCCAATCCACATAAAATTTGTTTCCGTGTTCAAGCACCGTATGCGGCACAGCGGCCATGCCCAACAAATATTCACTTTCCGATTTTTCAAACAATGCTTTGTAATACACTGCCGATATTCCAAAACCGTTTTCTTCTGCCGCCAATTTTATCGCTTCCGAAATCAAGCCTCTGTCCAAATGCATACCTATGGAATGAGTTTGCACGATCGCCACATCGTGATATACATCTACAATCAACCCTGGCAGTCCATCACCTTCGCCATGAATTAACCGAAACGCATTGGTGGATTCTGAAATCACTCCGGAATGCAATCTTACCAGAAACGCTGTGGTTATTTTTGAGCGATAGACAGAATCGCCTGGAGGCACCGCCCCAAACCAAACCACGCGCAGTGTGATTGATCCCTTTTGATAATGGCCATAGCCCAGCGTTTTGTTGGACGCATCTTTAACCTCCACCCAATCGCCATCCTTCACGTCTTCGGAAATGCGCTCAATGCCCCCTGAAAAGACCCAGGGATGAAATCGTTTTACGGAATGGTCGCGGCCTTGTTTTAAAGTAATGGTTCCCTGGATTTTCACATGCTCAATTTTAGTAGGGTGACAAAAATACTCAATATAATCAGGTGCGATGGGAAGGGATTTTTTCTGGATGCATTTCAAGGGGCTGACTAAAAAGTCCGTCAGTCATCGCGGCCTTTGAGCCGCGATCTCCTTTTTGCGTTGATAATCGGGATGCCGGGTCAAAGCCCGGCATGACACACCGAACAATCTTGACTTTTTAGTCAGCCCTTGGCCGGAAGCACTTCGTGGCAACACCCCTGACAAAAACTGAAATTTGTCATAAAAAATGAACCTTAATCCTATCGGTTATCGTTTTACGTGCACCGGCATTTCTTTTGAGTTCGCGAGGATGATGAGAGGGGCAAAAAAATCTTACCTTATATATCAACTAATCTTTGCTGAGGCTCATCTCATCACAGCAAAAAAATTTTAAACTAAAATCATACAGACTACTATGAAACGTTTCGCATCACTTTTTTTGGCTGCCATATTGGGCAGCGCATTGACTATTGTTGCCACCCAATGGCTGATGAAAGATCAGCAACAAACGGGAGTTAAAATTGAACACATCATAGGCGTGCCTGCCACACAGGCGGCCTATACGCTAAATGGCGAAGGGCAAGTTGTACCGTTGGATTTTACGGGAACAGCAGAAAAAGTTACCAAGGCAGTTGTGCACATACGTTCCAAGCAAGAAGGTGCGGCACGCGCTAACCCACAGGTACCAGACGCATTCCGTTTCTTTTTTGATGGGCCCGAAAACCAGGGGCCACGGCAAAGCACCGGATCGGGTGTGATCATCAACAAAGACGGATACATCGTTACCAACAACCACGTGGTGGAAGGTGCCGATGAAGTTATGGTGACCCTATACGACAACCGCGAACTGAAAGCAGAAGTGATTGGCACCGACCCCGACACCGACCTGGCCGTGATCAAGATCAAAGAGAAGGACCTCGCCTATTTGTCGTTTGTAAATTCCGATGAATCGAAAGTGGGCCAGTGGGTGTTGGCCGTGGGCAACCCGTTCAATTTGAACTCGACCGTTACAGCGGGAATCATCAGCGCCAAAGGGAGAGACATAAATATCATCAACTCGGGAAATCCTGGAGTGAACGGACAGCCCGGTTCGCGCACAGCCATTGAAGCATTCATTCAAACTGATGCGGCCATCAATCCTGGAAACAGTGGCGGGGCATTGGTGGACCTTAATGGTGGTTTGCTCGGTATCAACACGGCCATTGCAAGCCCAACAGGTTCCTATTCGGGATATGGTTTTGCGGTGCCCTCCAACATTGTTAGCAAGATCACGGAGGATCTCATCAGCTTCGGCACCGTGCAGCGCGGTTGGCTCGGCATTCAAATTCAAAATGTAACAAGCGACCTGGCCAAAGAGAATGACCTTGGGTTGAACGAAGGTGCCTTTGTTTCAAGCTTTGGAGACGAGCCCGAGAAAAGCGCAGCCAAAGCAGCGGGCATCAAAGTAGGCGATGTGGTAACAATGTTGGATGCCACGCCAATAAAATCTAGTTCGGCCCTGATTGAATATGTGGGGCGCAAAAGGCCGGGCGATAAAATTGATGTGACGGTAAACCGCAACGGAAAAACATTGGTGATACCCGTGACACTTAAAAACCGGGAAGGAAAAACAACCGCAGTGAAGCGGGAAGAAAAAACAGAAGCCGCTGTGTTGGGATGGGAACTTGAAGACATCGATAGCAA
>JAYVAI010000343.1:0-3419 GCA_043751075.1 Cyclobacteriaceae bacterium
GGGATCGCGGGTCGAGTAGAATATTTTCAATAGTGATAAAGTTCGAGCACCCTCGCCCGCGATGGCATTTTCACTAATTGGAAGTAACATGACAAAGTAGGACTAACGAAGTTGGAAAAATCACTTCCGCCATCAATGCGAATCCCTCGATACTTCACTCCCCGATGACCCTCTGAGAAAATCCATATCGGCACCCACGCTGGCTTGCTCCACGTGCTGTTGGTAGAGCATCACATAACCGCGGTCGTATTTTTTGTGTATGGGTTTCCAGTTTTGCTTTCTCCGTTTCAGTTCTTCATCCGATACTTCGAGTTTCAACGCACGGTTAGGAACATCCAAGCTGATCACATCTCCCGTTTGCACCACGGCAAAATTTCCGCCCAAGGCCGCTTCGGGCGAAGCATGGAGGATCACTGTGCCAAATCCAGTTCCGCTCATGCGCCCATCCGAAATGCGCACCATGTCGGTAACACCTTTTGCCAATAATTTTTTTGGCAAGGCCATGTTGCCCACCTCGGGCATGCCGGGATAGCCGATGGGCCCAACATTTTTCAACACCAAAATATTGGTTTCATCAATCGCAAGATCGGGACTGTCAATTTGGGTTTTGTAATCTTCAATGTCATCGAACACAATGGCTTTGCCTGAGTGCTTGAGCAGATGAGGGCTTGCCGCAGAGGGTTTGATGACGCAACCATTTTCGCATAAGTTGCCTTTCAAAATGGCCACCCCCGATAATGGGTTAAAAGGTTTGTCCACCGAGGCGATCACTTCACGATTATAACATTCGGCCGACACATAATTTTCTTTCAGGGTCTTTCCGTTCACGGTCATGCAATCGCGGTGAAGAAATTTATCAAGTTCCCTCAGCACGGCAGGCAAGCCACCCGCATAGTAAAGGTCTTCCATAAAATATTTTCCCGATGGCTGGAGGTTTACAATGAAAGGGATGTTTGCCGATAGTTTGTCGAAATCATTCAGCTCGAGTGGCACTCCCATCCTTCGCGCTATGGCCAACAGGTGAATGACAAAGTTGGTGGAGCCGCCAATGGCCGCATTAGTGATGATGGCGTTTTCAAATGCCTTTCGCGTGAGCACATCGGAAAGGCGAAGGTTTTCTTTTACCATTTCCACTATGCGTATGCCCGACATTTGCGCAAGCACTTTTCGTCTGGAGTCGGCAGCAGGGATGGCGGCATTTCCCGGAAGCGACAACCCAAGCGACTCCACCATGCAGGCCATGGTAGAGGCTGTGCCCATAACGGCACAATGCCCACGGCTGCGGCACATGCACGCTTCGGAAACGGTAAGCTCCTCTTGCGACATTTCGCCCGAGCGCACGGCATCATTGAAGCGCCATATATCGCTGGTGCCAATATCGCGGCCTTGATATTTTCCGGTGAGCATGGGCCCGCCCGAAACCACTAAGGTGGGAATGTTCACGCTGCTTGCACCCATCACCAACGATGGCGTGGTTTTGTCGCATCCGCAAAGCAACACTACGCCATCCATCGGGTTGGCGCGGATGGATTCTTCCACATCCATGCTTGCCAAATTGCGATAGAGCATGGCCGTTGGTTTTATCAGTGTTTCGCCCAGCGACATCACCGGGAACTCGACCGGAAAACCGCCCGCCTCGGAGACGCCCCGCTTAACGGATTCTGCCAACTCGCGGAAGTGCGCGTTGCACGGAGTGAGTTCGCTCCACGTGTTGCAAATGCCTATCACTGGCTTGCCCCGAAATTCATAATCGGGTATGCCCTGGTTTTTCATCCACGCCCGGTAGATGAACCCGTCTTTTCCGGTTTTGCCAAACCAGCCCTGGCTGCGAAGTTTTTCTTTTTCTTTCATCTGTTTATAGTTAGTTTTTAAGGTCAGATGGAATGGCCAAGTTTGTCATGCCGTTGGGCTTAGAGTTTAATGGCCATTTCATGGTTGAAATTCGTTGATGGTTGTTTCGTTAGTGCAAGTTAAAATTAGTTATTGGTTTAGGTGATGATGGAAGTTTACCCTTTCATCAAAGAAAATTTTTAGCGCGAGTTTAGTATTCAAACTATAATTCATCACCGAACTGAGCCAGCGGCACTCTTTGAGTAAACCTGGGAAGTGTGAGGCTGCACAATGTGTGTTGCTTCAAGGATAGTCGATTCAAATAAGTACCACGGGGCTTGGAATAGCTTTAAGTTTTGCTAGATCACTCAGTCCTAACGGCACAAAATTCATTCGCTTCTTTGGTAAAATATCTGGGTGCATAAAGTCATTGAATATTACGCAAGGAACATGTACGCTACCCTGTAGACCAATATGCTCTGATAAAGTCCCACTTCCCGTGCCGATTGAAACATGTGCTTGACTAAGATCGAATTCACCATTCTTACACTGGACTGACATAATTGGGCGATGTGGAATTGAGCCAATTGGCGGAAGCCAAAGTATGTCAAGCCCTCCGTCTTTTTCTCGCCCATAGATAACATCTTTACTGAAACCAAGTGTCTGTAAATGCTTTATAAAATCATTTTTAAGTTTTTTAACATCCCTTGGCCATCCTACTCTATGAATAGCACCAGTTGTTTTTAGACCCAATCGCTCTGCGACTGAACATTCAAAATCTCGTGATCTGGTTCCGACACTTCGTATACTTACCATTTTGCTAACAAACTCTAAGTAATCTGGATCAGTGGCCGTAAAGCGTCCCGTTGTGGAGTCGTAATCAAATGGTAAATCGGATGACCTATCCTCAAAATGTTGTTTAAGCAAACTAACTGCATCATTAATAGCGTCATCAGTATTTGTCTTTCGCATCTCGGCCTTAATATCCTCCAATAGCGAAGACATTTCACCTTTGACAGCGAGGTCGGTACTGGTTATTACTCTTGAGGGTTCGCTCGCAAGCTCAGAAGCAATAACTTCAAAAAATTCAAACACAGGTGTGGTAGCCATTTACGATTTCTTACTAATGAATGTTTTTACTTCATCCTCAAATTCCTTGTAAGAAGTCATAATTCGTTGATCTTCTGGAGCCCTTTTTCCTTGAATAATTTTTCTTAATAGTGTTCCAATTTGTTTGGATACCTTTTCTAATCGTTTTAGGCTTTGCTCACGTGTATCAATGTAAATCTCTGCCTCAGCAAGAGTTTTTCCAGAGTGTAATTCTGTGCTTGCTGCTTCAGAACTTAAGACATTCGCATATGTAGAGATTTCACGAGTATCAGAAACTACTTTTGTATTTGAATCCCGCAGGCCGCTTTTTTTTTTGCCGTATAGATCATCCAGCAATTGACCAAATTTTTTCTTGTCAAAGCTTAATATCTCGAGAGTCTTAGGATCAGTCTCCAATTCCAAAAATGAATTCGTTCCGGCTCTGGAAAGCGCTTCACTTAAATTCGAAAAATCTTCACCCTTCGGTATTTTCTCGCTGG
>JAYVAI010000344.1:0-3413 GCA_043751075.1 Cyclobacteriaceae bacterium
GAAGAGGTAAGAATGTGACGGTGAGTTTATTTCCTCCATCCTTCCATTGACGCAACTAAACGGCCAAACATTTAGAAGTATTTAAAACAGAGATCATAAAACCTGTCATTGGCGGGTGACAAAGATGTTTCTTATAAGAAGCAATAAGTGTTGTAAGTCCTTGTGAAATGACAGCTACGAAATCGCACACACATTGCCTGGCCGCACTTACAGCCCACATACAAAGCCAGTCAAAGAGTGTGCTCAGCGTAGTGTAGGTGGAGAGAGTATGCAATGAAAAATGCCCCACCGCACGACTGAATTATAAAGAGTTGTGTAACACTAACGGGTGACGAAAGACAAGGCTTCGAATGAAGAGTGGAGAAGAGCCCTACTACTGCCAACAATGTGCATATTTCATTTGGCTGGCTCAGTGTTGCATTGTAGTTTTAGTTTCATAATTTCGTTCACACACGTGGGACAGATTAGTTTTCAAAATCAGCCAAACGCAATATGCACTCACGTTATGGGCAATTATTTCGCTCCGATTGAACAGTGTGCTAACTTGAAACTGACGACAAGTAATGACCGAAAAAAAATTACAACTTTGCCGTTAAATAAAAGTGAGATGGAGCCCACAAGAAAACACAAGCCATTTGAAAATTCCGAAGTCGCTGCGGTCTTTGATGCCTGCCCGAAAAAGATACGGACAAGGATGTTGTTCCTCCGCGAATTGATATTTGAAATAGCAGCTAAAACACCTAGTGTTGGAAAGTTGGATGAAACGCTTAAATGGGGTTCGCCAAGTTATCTTACAACAGAAACTAATAGCGGCACTACAATCAGGATAGAAAAAATTGTGTCTGAAAAAGAAAAATTCGCTATGCGTGTTCATTGCCAGACAACTTTAGTTCAACCATTCAAAAAAATATATGGAGATGATGCCTTTGACTATGATGCAAACAGGGGTGTGATATTAGATGTTAACGATGAAATTCCTGTAAAAGAACTGAGCCATTTTATTTTTATGGCGCTAACATATCATCTCACTAAAAAGCGAAAGCTCTTCAACTAACAATACAATGACTCTGAATCGCCTTGAACAAAGTATGTGCGGACTTCAAACAGTTATGCTTCTAATCCCTTCTTTTTAAAACTTCTTTAATCTCTTCTTCGTTGGTGGCCAATTATTTTTATGACAAGTAGACCTATGAAAAAAGTACTCCTGATTATTTCACTTGGACTGACAATTTTAACAACTGACGGACTCTGCCAAAAGGGACCAAGTAGATTCTTTGGAGAACCAATTCTGACTGACACGCTCTCGACTTTGTTCATCCCGACACGATACAACGAGGAGTTTCTTTCCTCAAACAAAATCGCTTTTTGGGGTGACTACTATGCAAACATTGTTGTTTACAACTACAAAGCAGACTCTTATAAAAAACTATTTGACAAAGACACTTTTATCGAATCTTTTAGGGGCAATAGCAGCTACGCCTACGGCACAAGGACTAGTGAAAAAGTTAAAAACATAACGACAAAGTGGGTTTTTCTTTTGGTTAAGACTAAAGACACAAATAACAGTGGACGAATTGACGAGAAAGACCCATCTATTTTATTTGCAGTATCAACAAATGGAGAAAATCTAAGACCGTTGACAGACGAGAAAGAAAACGTTGTTTCATTTGACACATTTGACAAGCAGGGATTTGTTTTAATTAAAATTCAAAGAGATTCCGACAACGATAAATCATTTAAAAACGAAGACAAGGAATATTATTTTAAGAAAATAAGTTTGACCGACTTGACCCTTGGAAAGGGGATTGAGTTAAAATAACTGGTGCCTCCGTTATTGTTGGTCAAAAAATAGTGTTGAGATCGCCTGACCCGCAACAATGAGAAACTTCAAGTTATTCCACTCTCAGAATTTGATAAAAAGCAACAGTGCAAAATGGAGATTTGAAAAGAGTTGGTCAGGCGACCAACTCTAACGAGGCAGGGTTGAATAAGATGTGTTGCCCAACCTTAGTACAAAACAAATTATAATATGACGCTCAACCTCATTACCTTATTTTCATTGAACAAAATAATGTAATAAGGTTTGACTTATCTCTGTGATTTCTCCTCTACTAAGGTTGGGCAAGCGATGAAGGCGCGTTACACCAACTCCGCCTTCGCTTTCATCTTATCCAAATAATCCCATACCAAACTGCTGGCACCCAAAATCGGGGCGGCTTGGTTGTGCATGGCGGAGGGGAGCACTTTTATTTTACCTCTGAACAAAGGCATCAGATTTGCCTCCATGTGCTTGATGGTAGGTCGGAAAATCAAATCGCCCGCCATCGACAAACCACCAAAAAGAAAAATCGCTTCCGGGTCGGTGTGTACAGCGGTTTCTGCCAATTTCATTCCTAAGATTCTGCCGGTATATTCAAATGCCTCTTGCGCCACTATATCACCACGGTTGGCGGCTTCCGAAATCATTTTTGTGTTCAGGTTATCAAAACTGATTCCGCGAAGTTCACTGGGTTCTAAGTGATCGGCCAATAATTTATACACCGTCCTCTTTATGCCCGTGGCTGATACATACGTTTCCAAACAACCACGTTTGCCACAATTGCAATAGCGGCCGGTGGGGTTCACAGAAGTGTGGCCAACTTCACCCGCAATTCCATGATGTCCGTTCAGCAATACGCCTCCACAAACAAAACCACTGCCCAAGCCGGTGCCCAATGTGATCACCACAAAATCCTTCATGTTTTTAGCGTTGCCGTAAATCATTTCGCCCACCGCGGCTGCGTTGGCATCGTTGGTGAGTATGCACGGAACCTCAAAATCATCTTTGAACATTTGCGCCAGCGGAAGTATGCCTTTCCATTTTAAGTTGGTGGCACGCTCAATGTTTCCGGTGTAATAATTTCCATTGGCAGCGCCCACACCAATGCCCACAATGCGCGTGGAAGAGGGGAGTTCGGCAATGCCCTTTCGAAGCGCATCGGCCATCGCATCAAAATAATCCTGAAAATCTTCGTACTGAGTGGTGGCAATATTGCCTTGATGGATCACATTTCCATCGCGGTCCACGATACCGTATTTCGTATTGGTGCCCCCTATGTCAATGCCTACGGTAAGGTCTTTCATAAAAAAAAATTATATGGAAAGGATTTTGGCAATGCGAAGTGATTCTTTGTCGATCTCGTGATGGCTGTTGATGATGGCATGAAAATCATTGTAAACCATCTTGCCATTGAGCATGCCCACCATTACATCTTTTTGCCCATTGAGCAGGCCTTCCACCGAAGCGACACCCATTTTGCTTGCCAGCACACGATCGAAATAAGTGGGGCTTCCACCGCGCTGAAGGTGGCCGAGTATGGTAACCTTGATGTCGAAATAATTGTTCCGTGCTGTGAACAGGTTGGCAAGTTCCA
>JAYVAI010000345.1:0-24904 GCA_043751075.1 Cyclobacteriaceae bacterium
AGTTTTTCAAATCAAGTTTTGTGGTAAAAGTCCCGCCCTTCGGGTAGCTGCACAACGTTATCGGCAATCCATGGGAACATAAAAACTGGCACAGTTTCCATTCCAATGCAAAAATCACCAGAGGCGTGATCACCATCATAAAGCCAGTTGGCATGTTTACAAATCCCATAAGACCATTGGTGATTGCCCCGATTTGTTTTTACATTTCCAAGAATAGTTTGAAGAATGAAAAAGCTAATCAGTATTTCAATCCTTGTAATTTTTATTTTAACATCGTGTTCCGCGCCCGCTACCGTTTTTGATACCCGGCCTTCAAGCTGGTCGCAAAAAGCAGATGTAGAAGGGTTGAGCAATCTATATAAAGTGGATGAACATCTCTATCGGTCTGAGCAACCTCATTCGATGGAGATAAAAAAGCTAAGTGACTTTGGAATAAAGACAATTCTCAACCTGCGGAACACACGGAACGATAACCGAGAATCAAAAGCAACAAATCTTAATCTTAATCTGAATCATGTGCCCATAAATACATGGCGTATTTCGTATGATGATTTAGTTAGGTCAATGATCATTATCCGTAAAGCCGAAAAACCGGTGCTTGTACATTGCCTGCATGGTTCGGACAGAACCGGTGCTGTGGTTGCCGTATATCGAATAGTGGATGGCGGATGGACGAAAGAAGAAGCTATCAAGGAATTGCAACAAGGAGGCTATGGCTATCACCAGAAATGGTTTCCAAACATTATTGAGTTGATCGCTTCGCTTGATGTTGAAAAATTTAAAGCCGATGTTGAAAAGGGTTTGTGATTTTGCAGTCTTAAATTTAGATGTGTCTCCATGGCCTTAAACGCAAAGATCGCGAAGTAAATTCTCACAAAGTGGCGCAAAGAGTATTCGCTCCGTTTTTATTTTTTTTCTCTGCGATTCTTGGCGAACTCAGCGGTTACTTCTTTTTAAATCTTAAAGAAAATCCCCTTCTTAAATAAAAACTGGCATAGTTTCCATTCCAATGCAAATATGACCAAGGGCGTGATCACCATCATGAAGTCGGTCGGCATGTTTACAAATCCCATAAGGCCATTGGTGATTTCCCCCATGTATTTGTTGAACCATCGGTTGGCCACCACTTCAAAAAAGATATAGATGAACAGCGAGTTCAGGCCCACGATGGTGAAGAACTGTAATTTCTTTTTATGATTTTTGATGTCGATCCACCAGTAACACACCACAAGCCCCAGCAAGCACCATCCACCAGAGGCAAGAACAAATGAGCTTGTGGCTATCCGTTTGATGATGGGCGTGATTCCCGTTAAGTCCATGCTGAAGCCGAGGATCAATGCAATGGCCCCAAAAAGCAACAGCCATTTTGTTTTTTCATTTTCATGTTTGGGTGACAGCAGTAACTTTCCGGCAAGCACGCCCCAGATGGTATGCGCTGCGGTAGGCAGGCAATTGATAGCCACCCAACCCCCTTTGTTTATTTTATTCATCAACAGCAAGTCCACATAGTTTCCGAAATTATGTTGGTCGGTAAATGGCTGATCAAAACCTCCCACATTGGTGAAGCGGTAAAGGATTTCAGTCAGGGCCAACAACCCGATGCTGAAAATTATCTGTGAGGTATAAGACCATCGGAAAATAAAAAATGCAACGAGGGTTGTAAACGAAAGCTGTGTGAGCACGTCCCACAGTTCGAACGACAGACCCAGTGGGCGGACCGCATAGACAAGAACGCCCCAGAAAAATAACCAACCAGAACGTTTCAGTGTTTTTAAGAAAGAATCACTCCACGCCATGCCGCTTTGCTGTTGTCGGTGAAGAGAATAAGCCATGGCCGTTCCTGCCATAAACATAAAACCCGGCTGTATCAAATCCCAAAAGCGCAGACCATTCCAGGGGTGATGGGTAAACTGCTTTACAAATAGTTGAAAATCATTTCCTTCGCTCAATTTAAAAAGGTTGTCGTATAGGCGGGTGCTTTCCAGCATGAGCAACACCATGATCAGGCCCCGCATAAAATCGAGGGAAAGGAGGCGCGAAGAATTTGGTAGGAGTGTCATTTAGGGAATCAGTTTTTGATATGGACCAAATAAAAATAAATGTAACTACAAGTCTCGAAACTAAAGTTCCTATTTTTATTGACAATTAGTTGAACCTTTCAAAAAATAACTAAACCAAAACCACCCTTGCCATGAAGTTTCTGTTCACTTGTGCGATTGCCACATTGCTTCTCTCCTCCTGCAACAACGACCATTACTCTCTGGCAGATTTTCCTTCCGTAAAAAAAATTGACACCCACATCCATATCAATACTGAAAGTTCGGCTTACGCGGATCAGGCAAGAGCAGACAACTTCCTGTTGCTGAACGTGAGTGTCGATACGCCCAGTTATCCCGATGTGCTGGAGCAACAGCGGCTCTCGTTGCTACAAATAAAACAAAGCCCTGACCAGATAAAATATCTCATGGCCTTTAACCTGGCGGGATGGGATACCGCGCATTGGGCCGATAATACCATCGCACAACTGAAAGCATCGTTTGGATATGGAGCGCTCGGCATTAAGCTTTGGAAAAATATTGGGATGGTGTATAAAGATTCTGCGGGCAACTTCATCATGATCGATGACCCCAAGTTTGATCCGGTAATACAGTTTGTGATTGATCAAAACAAAACCGTGATGGGCCATTTGGGCGAACCGAAAAATTGCTGGCTTCCCTTGGAGAAGATGACCGTGAACAACGACCGTAGTTATTTCGAGCAACATCCCGAGTATCACATGTACTTGCATCCGGAATATCCTTCTTATGAAGATCAGATCAATGCCCGCGACCGGTTTTTAGAACGACATCCCAACATGCGGTTTGTTGGCGCCCATCTGGGGAGTTTGGAATGGGATGTTGATGAACTCGCTAAACGGTTGGATAAATTTCCAAACATGGCTGTGGATATGGCAGCCCGCATCCCTCACCTGCAACACCAAACTATGTTGAACAGGGAAAAAGTTCGGGACTTTTTTCTTCAATACCAGGATCGCATCACCTATGGTTCCGACTCGGGGATTTCGGATACTACCAAACTTGAAGAACAGAAAAGCAACTTGCACGAAACCTGGCTCACCGACTGGAAATATTTTGTTACCGATGAAACGATGACGGTGCCAGATGTGAATGGATCATTCGAGGGGTTGAAACTTCCGCGTGGAGTGGTTGACAAAATATTTAGAGAGAACGCAATAAAGTGGTTCGCTATTAAGTGATGGAACAAAAAAGATTTTCAATTAAGAAGAGAATCAAGAGTTTTGGCTTTGCTATCAATGGGCTAAGGATTTTGATTAGGGAAGAGCATAATGCAAGGATTCATCTTTTTGTAGCTGGCGTTGCGATCATTGCTTCCATTGGTTTGGGAATCTCAGTTTTAGAATGGATGGCGGTAATCCTTGCTATTGGTTTTGTGTTTGCAGCAGAGATAGTTAATTCTGCCATTGAAAACATGGCAGACTTTATTTCGCCCGAAAAGGATGAACGAATTAAGAAAATCAAAGATTTGTCTGCTGCAGGGGTATTGGTAAGTGCCGTGACGGCATTTGCTATTGGGTTGCTCGTGTTCTTGCCCAAATTTTGGATTGTGATGAATGACTTACTATCCAAATTTTAAATAATCTTTGTAGAGTAATAGAATAAAAATGATAAGGCTCGAACGAAAGTCACCCCTCTCTTTTGGAGAGGGGCCGGGGGTGAGGTACTAACCTAAAAAGTCTTAGCTAAACTCCAATCTCAGTTTTGACTTTATCATCTGAACAGGTTCCTTCATCGCCTCTTCAGCCTCAAAGGGATTTTTAGCAAGTACAATTATTTTTTTTATCCCTTTATCGGAAAGCTCTCTGGAACTGAGCGGACATTGTCCGCACAAAATAGTAACTGGTTTTTTGTACTGGTTGGCCAATTTCACCACATGGGCCACCACCTTTCCCGAAAAAGTTTGCTCATCTACTTTGCCTTCACCGGTGATTACTTCATCGCAGTTTTTGATTTTGTTCTCCAGGCCTGTGAGCGTACTGATGTAATCAATGCCTCGTTGAAAGGTGGCGTTCAAAAAAAATTTAGCACCAGCACCCAATCCTCCTGCTGCACCAGCACCGGGAAAATTCAAATCAATTCCGTAGAAAATATTGGCCATATCCGCAAAATGTTTTAGCCCTTTGTCTAAAGTGATTACACTTTTCGCAGATGCCCCCTTTTGTGTTGCATAAATAAACGCGGCCCCCTGTGGCCCATGCAGCGGGTTGGTCACATCGCACAAAACAATAAAGTTTGCTTTGCGCAGATGCGTATGAATGTTGGTGTCATCCATCGAATCAATTTCGGCAAGTGATCCCCCAACAGGGGAAAGTATTTGATTTTGTTTGTTTAAAAACCGAAAACCAAGTGCATGGGCCATTCCTATTCCCGCATCATTGGTTGCACTACCTCCAATGCCGAGAATAATATTATCCGCTCCTTCGTTGAGTGCATCAACAATCAATTCGCCCGTGCCTATCGTGGATGTGTGTAATGGATTGCGCTCATTCTCTTTCAGCAGTTGCAGTCCACTGGCTTTGGCCATTTCAATGTAGGCAGTGGTTCCATCGTTTGAAAATCCGTACTCGGCCAACAGTGGGCGCATCAATGGATCGGGCACGGATTTTTTTTTGATCCGCCCACGGCTGGATTCAAGAAGTATTTTAAACGTGCCCTCGCCTCCATCGGCTAATGGTACTTTTGTTATTTCATGAGTTGGATCAAGTTCGCGCAAGGCATCGGCTACCGCATCGCACACCTCGGGCGCTGACAGAGAGCCCTTAAATTTATCAGGCGCAATCAGGATTTTCACGACCTGAACGAATGGTAAGGAAAAACTTCTCCGGCTTTGAATTCGGATTTGTTAAGCGGCAATTCCAGAAAACCATCCACGGCTTTGAGGTTTGCAAAATCACCCGAGCCACCACCTGCGTTGGGGTACGCCATCAGTTTGCCGTTTTCGTTTTCTGTTTTCACTTGTAGAAAATACGTGAGGGCAGGCACGAATTGAAAGTCGCTGGCCAAGATTGCATATTCTTTTTTTGGCGTTGCCCCCATGCTTTTTTCAAGCCACGGTTTCAGGTAGCGGTAAAAACACATATACGTTGACACGGGGTTTCCCGGCAAAGCAAAAACTGTATGAGAACGGCTTCTTCCAAACCACATTGGTTTTCCTGGCTTTTGGCTTATCTGATGGAAAAGTTTTTTCACGCCAAGTTGTTCCAATGTCTTGGGAATGAAATCAAACTTTCCTTTCGATACGCCTCCCGAAAGGATGATCAGTTCATAATCGTCAAAAATCTTTTTCAGTTCGCGGGCAAGGATTTCTTCATTGTCGGAAATATGAAATTGATCGGACGGGTGTTTCATTTGATGGAACGCTGCTTGTAAGGCAAAAGAATTTGATCTGCGTATTTGCCAGGGTTGTGGCTGCTCATCAACGCCCACCAATTCGTCACCCGTGCTGATGATAGCGGTTTTTGGTAACTCATAGACGTTCACATTACTTTTTCCAGTAGCTGCAAAAAGGGCTACTTCGGCCGGTGAAATTTTTATTCCGGGCTCAAGTATCTGCGAGCCTCTCTTCTCGTCTGCTCCTTGCGAGTGGATATTTTGATTTGCTTCGAGGGAGTTGACAAGAATTGTGGCAATACCATTTTTGATTTCGATGGTTTCGTATTGAACTACTGCATTAGTCCCCTGTGGCATCACGGCACCGGTCATTACCTCAATGGCGTTGTGTGGTTGATCAAGTTTTTTTTCGGGCATGCCGGCAGCCTGCACTCCTTCCAACACAAATGTGCGCTGTCCTTCGTTGAAAGCCTTGATGTCAATTGCAATTCCGTCCATGGCCACGCGGTTGAACGGTGGCAGATCGCGGTCGGCCATGATGGTTTCTGCCAGCACGCGCCCTGCGGCACGACTTATTTCAACCGAAGTTATTTTAGGTTTGAACAGATTGCCAAGAATTATTGATTCTGCTTCCGCTACACTTATCATGTTTTGATTAGATTTGAACAATGAAGGAACAATTTACACATATTGATGCATCGGGCAATCCGCAAATGGTGGATGTGTCGGAAAAGAAAATTTCCAAACGAGTTGCCAAAGCGCAGGCCGTGGTGGTGCTGGGAAAAAAAATCATGGTGCACATGAAAGGTGATGAACTGATCACCAAGAAGGGGCCGGTTTTTCATACGGCTATCATTGCCGGTGTTATGGCCGCCAAGAAAACCCACGACCTGATTCCGTTCTGCCATCCACTGGCGTTGGAAGATTGCAAAATAAAAATCACCGTTAAAAAAAATCGGGCCATCATCGATACCGAAGCGGTGATCACATCAAAGACAGGCGTGGAGATGGAAGCACTTACTGCTGCTGCGGTTGCCGCCCTCACTATTTACGATATGTGCAAAGCCTTGTCGCACAACATTGTTATTGAAGAAGTGAAACTGATGGCAAAGAGTGGGGGCAAGAAGGATTTTGTGAGGAGATAAATTGCACTCTTTCAATTTTTTCTTTGACTGCATAACTTCCATTCAATTAGTATTTTAACGTTCGCCTGCTTCATCAAAGTTTGAATTGCTCAAAGATTTATATCGTGCAGTGCTGAATTTTTTCGCTTCGGTAGCATTAACTTCGGGGAACTTTAATCTACCCTTTATGAAATTCATCAACAAAAACATGTTACCGGGATTCCACTTAAATCCCATCCATCGCGATTTGGCAGTGGTTATCTCAGCAGGATTTTTGATAGCTGTGGGAATAGTTGCCGTGCTGGCAATGATTGTAAGTCAACTCTGAAATTAAGGATGGGCCGACACCCATTGGTCGCCATCTTCAAAAAATTCTTTCTTCCAGATAGGAACAGTCTCCTTTAACGTGTCGATTATAAATTGACAAGCCTCGAAAGAATTTTTGCGGTGGGCCGTAGATACGGATATAACAACTGCAATATCTCCTGGGAAAATAACACCAACACGGTGGCTTACCGCACAACCAAGAATCTGCCATTTGTCATTTGCCTGATTGACTATCTTTTTAATTTCTGAAACAGCCATTGGCTCATAAGCCTCATAATCAAGTTTGATCACTTTTTTTCCAGATGTTTGGTTGCGCACCGTTCCAATAAATGTATTGATCGCTCCGGCTTCATTAAGTGAAGCAGCACCGATTATTTTCATCACCTCAATGGGCTTGTTGGTTATTTCTATCATCGCGAAAATTAAATTCAAATATACATAGTCCTTTCATTCGGATTGTGATCCTCCTACCTTGTACTACGTAGGTTATTACAACCTAACGATGGCTAACTGACTTAGGAATTAAAGGGCACCTCTAAAAATCAATCATGGAACGCAGATGACACACCTGCCTGCCGGCAGGGATCAAGCAGATATTCGCAGATCAAATCCTTGGAAATCATAAAAATCAGCGTCATCAGCGTTCCATTGGTATTCATTCGCGAGTTAATAGAGGCGCCCTAAATTTAAAAGTGCCACTTAACTAAAGCACGAAGTAGTATATTTCGAACTAAAGCTATTTTAAATGGAACTGAATTTTTACGTGTTGGTCGTTTCATTTTTCTGCATCGCGCTGGTGTATGCGTCTGTTGGTTTTGGTGGAGGCTCCAGTTACCTCGCCCTTATGGCGCAACCGTTTTTTGCTTTGTTGCCGGAAGTGATCAGGCCTACTGCGCTACTATGCAACATTGTAGTTGTCACCGGTGGCGCCATCATTTTTTACAAACAACATAAATTATCTTTCAAAGAGATATGGCCTTTTTTGGTTGTGAGTGTACCCATGGCGTTTCTGGGTGGATTGTGGAAATTAAAAGATTCAACTTTTTTTATTTTGTTGGGGATTACCTTATTGATTGCTTCTATATTTCTATGGATTCAACGCGATGGAAAAAGCATTTTTCCTTCGTGGAAGATTGAAAGTAACCTAAGTAAAACTGTTTTGGGTGGTATCATTGGTTTCCTTTCGGGATTGGTAAGCATTGGCGGAGGCATATTCCTTTCGCCCATTTTGCATTTTATGAATTGGGCCGAAGCAAAAAAGATTTCGGCCTTGGCCAGTGTGTTTATACTCGTCAATTCTGTCAGCGGATTGATCGGCCAATTTTCGCGGGGCGTTCCCGATATAGATTTCCAATTGATGCTGTCGCTATTGTTAGCCGTTTTTATGGGAGGGCAAATAGGCTCGCGCCTCGGTGCCAAAAAATTTAAACCCGTGTATGTAAGGCGGATTACCGCTGTGCTTATTTTGGTTGCATCATTAAATATCTTAAAAGATCACCTATGAAAACTTTGTTATCCTTACTTTTAATTGGATTGTCGCTCTCCACATTTTCGCAAAGCCGTGTGAACCCGATAATAAAAAGTTATGGTGGGATTTTTGAAATACCCTATGCCGAAGAAAAGCCCGACCCTTCTCTTGAATACAAAATAGTGATTGAGATAGAGCGCCCGAGCGAAGCACCGGATTCCCTCAGCTGGGCTTTGCATAATGTAACGAGGCTGATAAACCTTCACGCCATAGGCGGAGTGCCCAAAGAAAACCTTACCGTTGTGCTGGCCATACATGGTGGGGCGGCCTACACGGTAATGAACAACCGCGAATACAAAAACAAATATGGTGTTGACAATCCAAACCTGAAATTGTACAAAGAGCTAAAGGAGGCCGGTGTAAAAATGTTTGTCTGCGGCCAATCGCTGATTGCCCGTAGCATAGACCGGAATAACATGGTGCCCGAAGTGAAGATCGCCACCTCCATGCTCACCACGCTTACTACCTATCAGTTGAAAGGATTTGCTGTGTTGAAGTTTTAAAAGCGATAAAGTTTTTTGAGCACTCGTGTAATCCGTGGAATTGGTCAGATATTGAGTTGCGATTGGGGGTATGACAAATTGCACTTTTTGCGACAAGTCCGATAGGACTTGAATTTGAATAGCCCCCAATGAAATTGGGGGTTGAATAGATTCAGATGAAGCAACCCTGAAAGGGTTGAATATTGATACACATTCAACCCTTTCAGGGTTGGCGCAAAACGTTGCGAATACTATCTCCGGTTTCACCGGAGGCTATTCATATTCAAGCCCCTTTCGGGCTTAACTCAACAACATTTATAAGTTATTATTGATACGTTCCTAAGGAACTACGTGAAACTTTCAAAATATCTTGTGCAATTTACGTATGACGTGCTTCGGCAAGGGATAGTAGTGGAAAGCCCGAAGTGTGTTCGACTTGTGCGTGGCCGGACTTGGAACGGATAGCCCGGTGGCCCCGAAGTTTCGGGGCCAGGCCGCCAATTTTTTTTGCAAGCCAGAAGTGTGCAAGTTATTTTGACAATTTTACCAACATCACATCCTCCAACAAATTAAAGGGCCTGGATTTCCCGGGTCTTTTCCTTACCCAAACACCCACTCAATAACGGTGCGCGCAAAAAGATATATAAAAAGTATAGACACAATGTTGAGAACCATGCCCGCCTTCATCATGTGTGTGATCTTCATGTGGCCACTCGAAAACACAATGGCATTGGGTGGTGTTGCCACCGGAAACATAAATGCCATGCTTGCCCCAATCGTTACGGGCAGGCCGAGCAAAATAGGATTTAAGCCAAGGTTATTGGCTATGCCAAAAACAACCGGAATAAAAATCTGAACCAGTGCCACATTGCTCATCAGCTCGGTAATAAAAACGGAGGCGGTGATCAACCCAAACAATAGCCAGTTCACCGCGCTGCTCTGCTCGGCAATAGCAGCACCTACTACCTGAATAATTCCTGCGTTCGATAGCCCCTGCGCTAAGCACAAGCCCCCACCAAATAATATTAATATTCCCCACGAAAGTTTTTCGGTATCGCGCCAGTGAAGTAAAAATTTGAAATCCTTCAGGCTGCTGGGCACAATGAACATGAGCGAGCCGCCCATCATGGCAATGTTTGTATCGTTGAACATTTCTTTGCCAAGCAATGCGTTGATGCCCTGTTGAAAAATCCATAGCGAGGCGGTGAGCCCAAAAATGAGCATCACTAATTTTTCTTCCTTTTTGATGGTGCCCAATTCCCTAAGTTTGGTTTGAATGAGAGCATCCGAGCCATGCACTTTCTTTAAATGATTTGGAAAAAGAAATTTTGTGATTATAAAATAACAGGATGCTAATAGAATAATGCTTAGCGGCACGCCCACCAGCATCCAATCGCCAAACAATATTTTTTTTTGATAAAACTGATTGAGGAGCCCCACAAAAACTACATTAGGGGGTGAGCCAATGATGGTGCCTATGCCACCTATGTTGGAAGCGTAAGCAATGATAAGCATGAGCCCGATCGCAAAATTGCGTTCACCTTTTGTTTTTGTTTCGGGTGTGTTTCCTTTTTCAGTTTTCAGCAGGTTGATTACCGAAAGGGCGATGGGCAACATCATCATGGCGGTGGCCGTGTTGCTTATCCACATGCTTATAAAACCGGTGGCAATCATAAACCCTAAAATTATTCCGTTGCCCGATGTGCCCGTAATGCGGATAAGGTTGAGGGCAATGCGCTCATGCAGTCTGTGCTTCTCCAATCCCAACGCAATCATAAATCCACCCATGAAAAGAAATATGATGGGGTTGGCATACGGTGCAGCCGCCTCACTCATCTTCATGGTGCCAAGAAAAGGAAATAAAATCAACGGCAAGAGGGCTGCAATAGGTATTGGCACTGCTTCAAATATCCACCACACAATCATCCAGGCGGCAACACCCAGCACTTTGTTGGCATCGGGTGAGATAAAATCAGGGCTTACTAACCAGAGTATGAGCAAGAATGAAATTGGCCCTGCAAAAAATCCGGCAATCTTGCTAATTGAGGGGGAGTCCGATGGGTCTTCCATAGTTGGCTATTTAAAAAAATTATCCTTTGATGGAAAAGTAAGGATTCATCAACTCTCTAACAACCGCGGGTGTGTGAGTGGTAAATAAAAATAGCGAGAAATGTCTCGCTATAAGGTATGGGCACCTGAAATTTTATTGGCTACGCGGGTGGCTGTCCACCTTCGGCAAGAGCTTTAGGGTTGGCTGGCTTAACCACAATGGTGCGTCCATCCAGTTCGGTTTCATTCAATGCGGCAATGGCTTTGTTGGCATCTTCATCGTTGGCCATTTCCACAAATCCGAATCCTTTTGACCGGCCGGAGTCGCGGTCTTTTACAATCTTGGCGGAAGTAACTTGTCCAAATTTTGCGAATGCAGCTTCTAGGTCTTCGCGTCTGGTTTTAAAGTTCAAGCGGGCTACAAAGATGTTCATAATGCAAAAGGATTAATTTGAAAATATGTTTTCTAACGGGTGAAAACTGTTTTAGGGTCACCAATCACACACAAAATAGTAAATTAAAATAAAAACCCAACTGCAATGGGGGAAGAGAATTTTTAGGTGTATGACAAAAATGCATCACGAAACCGGATTAGCTTATCAAAGTAAGTTACCCAGATATTAGTCCTCTGACCGCCTTCAAGCGGACTTGACGCTCTATTCAAAATATGGCTATAAGGTTTTGACTTTTTTTCGAGTGACTTCTCCTCAACATAAGGTTAGATAAGCGATGAAGTCAAGCGAGCCATGGAATAAACACTTTGTTGGGCGTTCGTGCCTTTTATTCATCAACCCAATTCTTGATTTCAATTCCGTCCATTCTGTCGAAATCCGAAACATTTCTCGTTATCAGAGTAAAATTGTTTGAAATCGCTGTCGCCCCAATCAATAAATCAAAATCGTCTAACGACTTTCCCTTTTTACGAAGTCTTGCTTTTTCTTTGGCGTAAATGTCAAGTGAGTTGTGGATAGGTATTATCGAAAACTTTTTAACAAAATCGTCAATAGTTTTTCTGTTCTTTTCTTTGTTCTGGCTGTTCTCTGCTCCGAATTTCAGGTCTGCAATAGTTACTTCTGAAACCAAGCAATTTTCAAGTCCGGCTTTTTCGATTTTTTCTTTGATATTGAATTCATCACCTAAAAAGTGAATACAAATATTCGTGTCAAGAAGATACTTTTTCAAAATCCTTCGATCTTTCTGTTAAAATTTCTGCTGCTCTTTAATTCACTTATTAAATCGTCACTCGATTTATCGAAGATGAACGCTCCACATAAATCATCTAATGATTTATCTGAATGCCTCTCAATCGGTTTTTTTGAGCTTTTAAGCGAGTCCGAAAGTTTAGAAATCAATTCAAGTTTATTGTCGGGACTTAGGTTCTCCAAAAGCCCTAAATAACTGTCTATTAGGTTGAATTTTAAATTTGCTGCTTTCATATCCGTTTTAGTAGTACACCAAAAATAATAAATTTTTGGATACTTTTTCTCTGAAACGGCATCACGTCAGGGAAAATCGCTTTTAAGAATCTCAGTAGAGATTTTGGTTCTGTGACATTGGTTCTGAATGTTGTGGAGTATTGCGTCCCCGACAAATTGAACCACATAAGTCTTTCTGGCGTTGGGAAACTCCAATCAACCAATCTCAATCACCACATCATCCGTCATCGGGTGGCCCACGCAGGTGAGCACATAGCCTTCGGCCCGCTCAGATTGTGAGAGCCCTTCTTCTTCGTCTAACTTTACCTGACCGGACAATGCCTTTCCGCGGCACGCAGTGCACAATCCGCTTTGGCACGAATACGGTAAATCAATTCCATTGTCGAGGGCGGTTTCCAATATCGTGCGGTTGGGTTCCACCATGAATTTATATTCCTGGCCATCGTAACGTACGGTTACTTCGCGGGCTTTCTTTTCGGTGGAGGGTTTTGCTTCTGCTTTCTTTTCTTCCTTATTGATGGTGCCCTGCACGAAACTTTCTTTAAAAATTTTTTCTTTGGGGATGGTTCTTTCCGCCAACAGCACATCTACATTCTTCATCATTCCTTCGGGGCCGCACATGAGATACGTGGTTTTGTCGATGCCCCAATCGGGAATGCGCTCAAATAATTTAGTGAGCATATCGTGGTTGAGCAAGCCCGAATATCCTTGCCAGTTCATAGGGGCATTGTCGAGCACGTGGATAACATGCAAACGCCCGGCATGGGTTATCTGAAGTTTTTCAAATTCATTTTTGAAAATGATGCTGTCTATGTCGCGGTTGCAGTAGATGAGTGAGCAAATGCTTTCCGGCTCTTGCGTGAGTGTGCTCTTGATCAACGACATCATGGGCGTGATGCCCGATCCGCCAGCAAACATGATCAGGTGCCGTTTGTTTTCATTTTTGTATTCGGTGGTAAAGTGCCCTGTGGGGGCCATCACTTTCACGGTGGCGCCCGCTTTCAAATTATCGGGCAGCCAGTTGGACATAAGGCCTTTGTCAACACGCTTCACGGTAACTGTGAGGTCGGCATCGGTAAAAGGCGATGAACTTAATGAATAAGCCCTGCGCACTTCCTTGCCGGCCACCGTTGCAATGATGGTAAGGAACTGGCCCGCTTTGTAGCTTATTTTTTTTTCAGGTTGCTCAAAAACAATACTGATTGCATCTTTTGTTTCCTGAACAATGTGCTTCAGCTTCAAATCAAAATAATGAGGACCGCTATTTACAGGAGCCTCCACTTTTTTCTCTGCTTTTTTAAATAAACCAAATGCCATGGGTGGGAGTATTTGAGGACAAATTTAGGGATAATTTGGGAGATAGGAGATAGTAGTTAGTAGATAGTAGTTAGTAGATAGTAGTTAGTAGATAGTAGTTAGTAGAGGAGTTTGGGAGCTTGATTTTCAGATGAGAACAGACATCGCGGACACGTTAAAAGGTTTCAATAAGGTAGTAAGCCTACATGAGCCGCGATGCCAGTAATCTTGCCGCAGAATAAAAAAAGCCCGGTGCAATTTTTCATACACCCGTCAACATACTATCTACTAACTACTATCTACTATATCCTATCTACTAATTCCCTATATATTCAACCAATAAGTAAACTTGAGTACCAACGCCCTGTTTTTGCTTTTCAAATGTTGGGGCAGATAATTTTCTGTATAGACAAGAAAGAAATCGGAGGCGGGCTTGTAGCGCCATTGAAAACGTGCGTTGAGGTTCACATTATCAAACCGATCGTTGTATTGAGCGAAGGTGGTAAGGAACAATTTATCGGTAAGGGTAAAATCAAGCCGGGGGCTCAGCAACAAAAATTTGGCACTGCCATAAACGGAAGGCAACACAATGTGATTGTAATCACCGGTGATGGAAATGCTTCCAAAAGGCTGGATGCGATACTGAAGTGTTCCTGCCACCCCAATTCGTTTTCCATTATAAAATTCACCTCCGCTGGCCGACAGGATGTAGGTAAAAACTTTGCGTGTGTTTGAGGTGAACTCCATTTGAAATTCGTTCCATTGAAACTCCTGGCCTTTAAGTAGCAATGAATCTCCCTTTGGATAAAGGATGTCAAAATCCTCTGGCAATTTCGAAAAAACATTTTTTACAGAGGCAACAACTTGTGCCGTGTTGCGGAAGTTCATCGCATACTGGAGTGTCAAATTGCGATCGGTAAGTGTGCCATCCGGGATAAAATTTGAGTCGATAATAAATCCGGGTGTCATTAAAACGAGAGGCCCCGATTTTGGGTAAAGTTTGAAGTTGGTTATCACTATACCACCGAGTGTGCCGGGATAGACAGCGAGGTTTGGAATAAATCCTGCCTCGGCATTATAATTTTTTCCAAGCCCAATGAAGCCAGTCATCACATTGAAATTCCGGGTGTTATATTCGGTGTAACCACCAAAAGAGTAACGGTCTTCCCTTTCCGAAAATCCATCAAACGATCGGTGATAGTAAATTTTTCCTCCCCATTTGTTATTGGCGGTGATCAAGTTAAAATCCACACCCGCCACCCGGTTATATCGGTTGAGCACGGTATCCGCTCCATGCCGGAATTGTTTCACCAAGCTTTCATGATAATACGTTTCACGATCATACTCTCCCAAGCCCATGGATTGTTTGTTCACCAGAAAGACATCAAAGTTTGATCGCTCAAAAATTTGTCGCTGCAGCACTCCCACCGTATAATTTTGACCCGGCAAGCCCAGCGATTTAGTTTCTTTCGTTTGAAGGTTCATCAGCCCCACCCTCCACTTGGGGCCCAGCTTTCCGCTGATCCTTGCTCCATACAAAATAGGCACTCGCGATAAATTGCCCGATGTGTCGGTCACCAACCCAATCCTCCTGGAAAAAAATGGTTGCGTGAGAGAAGTGAAACCCGGTGCCGAAAAAAGATCGCTGTTCTCCAAAAAAAATTGTCTGCGCTCAGGAAACTGAAATTCGAACCGGGTAAGGTTGATCACTTGCTTATCAACTTCCACCGTTGAAAAATCTGGGTTAACAGTGAGATCGAGGTTCAATGAAGGAGTAACGCCCACCTTTGCATCAAAGCCACCATTCAACTTATTTTCTTTCACACCGTTTTCCAAATCGTTGGCAGAAGAAGCGACCGCATACGGTATCAGCGAAATGTTGGTGCCTGCGGGTGGCGGCATATCCTGCCATTGTATTTTTCCACTGTAGGCAAACGATGCGGCTATAAACTGGATGGGCGTGGCAACCCAACTGGAACGTTCGTTGCGTTTTAAATCCTGCCGCACAAAAGTTACATTCCACTCTTTTTCATTTTGATTGTAGCGAAAAGATTTGAAAGGTATGGCAAGCTCGGCCACCCACCGGTCGTCCGATCTTTTTACAGATGAGTACCATTTGTTGTCCCAACTGTTGTTATACGAATTTTCCCTATCGGAACCACCCGATGATATCACCCCTTCCGATTGCACACCATACGGAGTAATTGTAAAATAAAACCCGTTGGTGAAATCATTGTAAGGATCGAGGTACATGCCCATGTTATCGTTCAGGGCCCATTCAATATCCCTGCGCAGGGATTGCACCACGTTGGGTTTGCTATCATCGTAACACACAAACGACACATAAAAAAAATTATCATCGAAGGTAAGGCGCACTTCCGATTGGAATGTGGGAGGCAACGAATCCAACGGATAGTTGAGGAAGAAATTGGTGGCAACGGCAGCGTCTTTCCACGCGGGCTCATCCAAAATTCCGTCCACAGAAATGGGCGATGCCGACTTTGCAATGGCAAGACCCGTGCCTTGGTTGTTGCGTGTTTGTGCACAAGCACTTGTGTTTGCACCGAAAGTAATGACGCTTACCAAAAAACAAGTGAGGACCGCACGAAACATACGTGGCAAAGCTAATGGAAATTGCAATGGTGCAGATTCTTTTCTTAATTTTAAAACCTAATGCTATAAAACTTGTGAAACTTTCTTCGCTCACTGCCATCTCCCCGATTGACGGACGCTACCAACAAAACACACGGCCACTGTCTCCCTACTTTTCCGAATACGGACTGATGCACTATCGGGTGCGCGTAGAGATAGAATATTTTATCGCCCTTACCTACACGCTTCCCGAATTATCATCTATCGCCAAGAGCAAGGAAGCAGGCTTGCGAAAAATATATTTGGATTTCAGCGAAGCCGATGCGGAGGCGATCAAAGAAATTGAGAAGACAACCAACCACGATGTAAAGGCCGTGGAATATTTTATCAAAAATAAATTTGATGCACTCAACCTCTCGCCATACAAAGAGTTCATCCACTTCGGGCTTACCTCGCAAGACATCAACAATACAGCCATTCCACTTTCGCTGAAAGAATTTATGGAACGTGAGTTTTTGCCTGCCCTCGATAAATTTGCGGCTGGCCTTACTGCGCTTTCTGTGCAATGGAAAGATATTGCGATGCTCGCCCGCACACACGGGCAACCTGCATCACCTACGCGCTTGGGAAAAGAAATTTATGTGTTTGTAGAACGCATCCATAAACAACTTGAGCTTCTTCAAACCATTCCATACTCTGCAAAATTTGGTGGTGCCACCGGAAATTTCAATGCGCACCATGTGGCCTATCCCGAAATCAACTGGAACCACTTTGCCAACACCTTTGTAACAAACCAACTTGGTTTGTCGCGCAGCAACCCCACCACACAAATTGAACACTACGATAACCTGGCAGCGCAGTTCGATAATTTGAAAAGGATCAACACCATACTCATCGACTTTAGCCGCGATGTGTGGCAATATGTGGCCATGAATTATTTCAAACAAAAAATTAAAGAAAATGAAGTGGGCAGCAGTGCCATGCCGCACAAAGTAAATCCTATTGATTTTGAAAATGCCGAGGGAAATCTGGGATTGGCCAACGCATTGTTTGAACATCTCTCGGCCAAACTTCCCATCTCACGCTTGCAACGCGACCTCACCGACTCCACCGTGCTGAGAAATATAGGAGTACCTCTCGCTCACACATTTCTCGCCTTGAAGTCGCTGGAAAGGGGAATGCGAAAATTGGAACTTAACCAGGCCGCCATTGACTGTGACCTGGAAGAAAACTGGGCCGTAGTGGCCGAAGCCATTCAGACGATCTTGCGCAAAGAAAATTATCCCAATCCGTATGAAGCATTAAAAACGCTTACGCGGAAAAATGAAAAGATCACCAAGCAAAGCATCCATGCATTTATTGATGCGTTGGATGTGACCAAAGAATTGAAAGAAAGGCTTAAGGAAATAAGTCCTTTTAATTATGTGGGGGTTTAAGGGGTTTCTACTCCCCCACATACAGCACTCTCTTACCGGCAAAATCATACAGCGTCAACCTTCTCAAATCATAATACGCAGTCCAAAAAGATTTGAGGGCATCAATGTAGCCGCGCTTGGCTGTATCTTTTTCGGTGAGCGCAATGTTCAGGTTGGTGATATCAATCTTGCCGATCAGGTAACGGTTTTGCGCTACATTATATCGGTGCTGCGCTACCTCATCCGATTTTTTGGTGATCTCTATTTGCAGGCGCAACATTTCAAACTGCCGCACTTGCGTTATGATTTGTTGTTCAAAGGTGATTTCGTCTTGCGCGATCACGTAATCATTCAACCGCTTGTTGGCCAAGGCTGTTTGCATCAACGCTTTTCTCCGGCCCCAATCCACAATGGGCAGGTTGAAAGAAATGTTGGCAAGTTGTTGCTTGGAAGTATTCTGATACAAGTCGCTAAGATTGGCCCCAACATTATTGGTTCCATACGAGGCGGTAACACTCATTTGATAACGTTGGCCTTTTGCTTCGGCCACAGCCTGGTTAGCTTCGGCCTTCCTCCGATCGAAGGCAATGAATGCGGCCCGGGTCAGCTTCGCGTATTGCAATGCTTCCTGCTCGTTCACCATAAATTGAGGAATTACATCAGGCATGATCAGTTCAAAACTTTCGCCATTTCGCAACCCAATAAATGTGCGCAATTGAAGGCTGGCCGTTTGCAAATCCAAATTTGCTTTTGCCACATCCTGGCGCGAGCGCAATAGCTGCAACTCTACCTGCAAAAGTTTATCTTCAGAAGTAGTACCAATATTGTAGCGGCCCTGTTCGATTTTAAAAATCGTATCGTTGTTGGCAAGATTGAATTGTGCTATCTGCATGTTCACCTGGGCCTGCAGCACATTAAAAAAAGATTCCACCGCATCGCGGCTTATCTGCTCCATGTTTTCGGCATACTCGCGTTTCGATTCTTCAAACCTGATCGGCTCTATTTTTTTGTCCCATTTATATTCATTGAAAGCAAACAGCGGCTGGTTTAAAAAAATATTGAACGGAGAGCCATTCCACTGGCGTGTATCGTCTGTAATGTTGTTAAAATAATTGTAGGTGGAATTAATAAAGATCATGCCACCCGTCCACTGTATGGGTTGCTGCAACCCGAAGTTTACACCCGGATTGAGTTGGTTTAGCGGTAGGTATCGGATGGACCCATCGGGCTGGCGCACGGGGGAAAAACTATTATTGTAGAGCGCACCTGCGTTGCCGCTGCTCATGCGCAACTGTGGATTATAATTGGTGCGAAAATATCGGTATTGCCAATATCTGTTTTCCTTTCTTGTCTCCGCCTGTTTAAAAGCTGGCGACTGTGAAAGGGTGCGGCCAATCACATCTTCCATGTTAAATTTATTCTGCGCATTCAAATTGGAACACACAACCAAGATCAGCAGAAAAGGGAGTATCAGATTTTTATTCATATCGTAGGGAAGCTATGGGATCTTGGCTGGCGGCTTTGCGGGCTGGTGCGATTCCAAAAATCAATCCCACGGTAGCGGCCACACCAAATGAAAGAAGTATGGATGCGAAACTCACAATGGTAGGAATGCTTGCCACGGTTGAAACAATGTAGGCCATGCTCACGCCCAGCACAATGCCAATCAGGCCTCCGCTTACGCTGATCATCACGGCTTCGAACAAAAACTGTTGCACGATGTCGGTCTTTTGTGCGCCTATGGATAGGCGCAAACCAATTTCTTTGATGCGCTCAAGCACCGAGGCGAGCATGATGTTCATGATGCCAATACCTCCTACCAAAAGTGAAATTCCGGCTATCGCGCCAAGCACATAATTAAAAATATCGTTGGTGCGCTGCTGCTGCTTCAGCAGGAGTTCGGGAATTTCAATTTCAAAGTCCACCACTTCATAGTGCTTTCGCGCAAGCATGCGTGTGAGTATTTCGGCTGTGGATTGTATTTTATTTGTTTCTTCCACTTGCACTACAAGCCGATCAAGTTGGTGATAATTTTTTTTTTCGAGCTCTGTCTCAGTATTATTGGTAGGGCTGCTAAACACCATACCTCTACCGCGCATCGCTGCGAGACGCAATGCCTCCGCGGTAATCAGATCACGGTTTTCAAATCTGATCAATACGCTTTGAAGTGGGGTATACACATCCATGTTAAAATCGCGGATGCCCAGCTTGCTTATGCTGTTTTCCGAAACCAACCGCTCCTTCATCACACCCACAATCGTAAGCCAATGAGTGCCAACTTTTATATTTTTACCAAGCGGGTTTTCGGTAGGGAAGAAGCGGCTCTTCAAGGCGGAGCCAATAATGCACACGGGTGAACCAAACCTTAATTGCCCGGCATTGAACATTTGCCCTTTGGAAAGTTGGAAATCATAAATCTCAAAATAAGATGGCTCCACGCCAACCAACTTGGCCGACCGCCTTATTCCATTGCGGATGATATTGGTGTTCAGGATAATTTCAGGGCTCACTTTGGCCAATCCGGGAATGGTGCTTTTGATGCTGTTCACATCACGGATGGTAAGGCCCGGTGAAAATTTTTTCTTCTCCTTTTTTCCCGATGCCTGTTCGTTGAGTTTTTCTTCTTTTTGTTCGATGATTGGTTTGATAACAATGTTGTTAACTCCCACCAATTTTATTTGATTGAGAAGTTCTTGCTGGGCACCATTGCCAATGGCAAGCATGGCAATTACGGCTGCCACTCCAAAGATTATTCCAAGAGCTGTAAGCAACGAGCGTACACGATTTGCAATTACAGCATCGATGGCAATATATAAATTGGCCAAAACGCGCGGTGCAAAAAAATTGGATAAGAATCGCACCGACTATTTAATTTATAGTAGTTGCTGAAACAATCTTTGCTTCCGTTTTTGGTGCCTCTCCTTTCTGCTTTCTCTTTCCATTCATCTCCGGAAGCAATTCTATTTTTTGATCTTCCAATCCGGCAGGAACGGATAAATAAATCCGATCATTGGTAGTGAGGCCGGCAATGAGAACGGCATCATTCGCATTGGTTTCGCCCAGTATTACTTCTTGTTTGGTAGTGTTAAGCCCTGTCTTTTTGAAAACATAAGTAATTGAATCGGCTTGGCTGTGCAACGACTCAAGAGGTATTTGCAAAGCATTTTCTATCACGTTGGCAATTATTTTGTTGCTGGTGGTCATGGATGGACGAAGTGTGGAATCAGAGCCGATAATCTCCACGGATACTTCAAACACTTTAGCATCGGAGTTGGGCCGTTGTTCGCCCACGTTGGCTACATTGGTCACTGTGCCTTTCAGCTTTTTGTCTGGATATGCATCCAAACCCACTTCAACGGATTGGCCCACTTTCACTTTTCTAACGTCAACTTCATTGACGAACGTTTTAGACTTCATCTTGGTAAGGTCGGGCAATGTTGCAACCGTGGGATCCCACATTCGGATTTGTGATCCTCCTTTGATCGGCTTGCCATCCCAATCCCGATCATAAATTACCATTCCATCTTCCGGTGCCATCACATTAAACGATTCAAGTACTTTCGTCATCCCTCCAAATTCTGATTGTACTTTCCGCAGCTCGGCATTTACCTCACGCATCTTTTCAATGTTCTGGTTCTTTTTGATTTTATAATTCTCCACAGCTTGCTGATAGGTACGCTTCGCTTTGCTCATATTTATCTCTGCCTGCTTGATGGTTGCTGGTGGTTCGAACTTGGATTGTTCTAATACGATACCTGTTTCTTCCACAGCATAGTTTAGGTTGATCAATTCATCACGCGATTGGCGAAGCTGAAGTGTAGTATCTAATTGTATTTGATTGAACTTCGAACTTGCTTTGTCAAGTTCTATCTGTTTCGAAGTGAATTTATTTTGGAATTCAGTTTGATCAAGAGTTGCTACCCAATCACCTTTTTTTACAACGGTTCCTTCATCAATTATACGCTGAATTACCACTTGGTATATTTGAAAATCCATTAATCCTCTGGGTCCTAATATCTTCACCGAGTTCTTCGCTTCCAGTTCCCCAGTGGTTTCTATCTCCACCCGAAACTGCCCCTTCTTTACGGTGGTCATAATGGATGCGGCCTCATTGCCTTTGCTGCCCCTTACCACAAAATATCCAATTAGCACTACGATGACAATGCCAGTGCCCAAAAGAATTTTTCGTTTCATAGTATTGATTTAGAATGATGAATTATGAATAAAGATAGGTTAAACTGGCAATAGACTTTGTAAGTACTCTGAAAGCATCCACAGGGTTACATGAAAAACGAGGAAAAATAAAAAATAACATAAAAGGGTGAAAGAAATTTATCCTTCACCCTTTACGGATTTACTGAGGCGTTCCTTTTTTAAGACTGAACTTGCCCAACGCTGCATCCTTGCTCAATTTTCCTGAAGAATAATCGGTAAGCACATCGGCCTTCACGGATAGCTCCAGCGAGGAAGGGATACCACATCCTTCGCATTTTGTCAATTTAATATTGAAGATAAGCGACTCTGCCGGCTTCAGGCTCTTCACCGTGCGCCCATACTCAAGAATATCTTCTTTTATATCCTTTTCAAATTTTGGATACGTCTCTATTACTTTGCTATCGCGCTCTGCTTGGGTGAGCCCTTCCAAACCCAATGTAGGCATCACATATCTAAGGTTCATGTCTTCCCTTCTTCCATAGCCCCCATTGTTCATTGCGTTGCTGCTATATACTTCCATGTAATAAATTACTCCATAGTCTTTCATGCGCTCATAATACATATCTTCCTCTGTAAAGAACGTCTTCGACAAATCCTGGCGGTAGAGCCTGTTGAAAATGCTGGTGAGCAATTCAATGTCTGGTTGCAATTCATCATCCATCACACTGTTGATCACTTTTACCTTTCCATCGAATTGCGCGCGGGTGATCTTGCCTTGTTTGAAAGAGGTAATATCGGCTTTGCCCACTTCCAGCGACATATAGGTTGGGTGCGATCCATTTACAAAGGCACCGTACCACATGCGCTCTCCTTCACCTCGGTTGGTGATAAGGATTTTTTCGTTGGCGGGCAATTGAGTGATCAGGTCGCCATAGTTGGCCAAAAAATCTTTGCACGCCTCTATGATATTATCGGTGGTTGCCCCTCGAATGCTATCGATGTTCACTTTGCGCGGTGATGCTGCGCGCCCTGTGGTGCGGATGGTTTCCCTTATAACTTTCTTATCTTTATCAAGAAGCCGCGATAATTCAGCTTGATCGTCTGACGGAAAATTGAAGGAATAATTATACGCATTGCCATCCAAAATAGTAACTCCCGATCCACCCTGGCCATTGAGGTTCCAAATCATGGGGCCGTTTACTTCATAAGGCAAACGAAATGTTACACCAAACCCCTCGCGGTATTCGCCTGTGATTTCCATCGGGAAAAACGATCGCTTTTCAAATTGTTGCTTGATCAACGTGCTAAGTATGTTCTCCGCTACTTCAAGGTCGCGGTCCATGCGGCCTTCATCCATTTTACTTTGGGCGTTTGTTTGTAGTGCAACAGAAAAAATAATTGCTGCCAGCACAAAAAATCTATTTCGCATGTTCATAAAAATTAAATTTAATAGTTGTTTACTTTTCTCACGCTGCCTTCTGGGCCCGAAATGATGGTGGCCAAAATCTGTTCGGTCTCCTGCTTAAACTGATCGGTATTTTTTTCGATGCTGCTCATGCGTGTTTGAAACAATTGAAAATCCTGCTTGCGTTGCTCTTGCAGATATTTTGAAAAATCCACCAGCAATGCTTCCACGTACGTCTTTTGCTCGTTGCCCGAAAGTTTGAGATAGTCTTTCATCAATTTCAGGTTTTCTTCCTGCAAGCCCGCCACAAACGTGCGCACCTGGTTTTGCGATGCCTGCGAAGTTACCTTCATGATTTCATTTATTTTATGGGAGTTCAAGGCTAAGTTTGCCTTGATAGATTGATCCATCTTCCTTTGATTATTCTCCCACCCATCCGAGATGATCTCGTTATTTTTAACCAGCGTGGAGTTGATCATTTGCTGCACATCCATAGCGGTGAGCGATTGCGGCAAAGGTTGCACACCGGGCTGCGTCTCCTTCTCTTTGTTAAAACTGATTTTCAACTCACCGTTCGAGTAGGTGATCTCCGGCCCAATCAACCGTGCCGCCACCAATATAAGTATGAACGATGCCGCTATGCCCATCCGTGTTTTGAAATGTGCGCCTTGCCAAAAATGAATGTGCTTGGTGGTGTCACCAAAAATAGGTGGCGCTATCACCTCTTTGTCTTGCGCTTGCTTCATCACGCTTCTCACCGCAGCCAGCTCCTGAATATTTTTCAATTCATCAGGGTGCTGGTTGAGATACGCTACCACTTTTTCCTCTTCTGCGGCATCCAACTCACCATACAGGTAAGCCATCAACATGCCTTCGTCCGGTTTATAATTCATAACCAATTGTTTCTTTTGTGATATTCCTGTTTTCCAAAATCTTTTTCAACCCATCCAGCCCATAATACATTCTGCTCTTCACTGTGTTTTCCGAAATATTCAATGCTTCTGCAATCTCACGGAATTTTAATCCTTCATACTCTTTCATGATCACCACTTCACGTTGCTCCTGGCTCAACTCCATCAGGCATTGCTGCAGCAAGTCTGATAGTTCCGTTTGACGCAGTTGCTTTTCCGGATTTTCACTGCGGCTGCTGCTGGTTTCCCACCGATAGCTTTCTTCACGCTCGCCCGGCCTCAAGTCATGCAACGAAACCGATCTGGCCGCCTTGCGCTTTCTCAACTCCTCGCGACAGTAATTGACGGCAATTGTGTAGAGCCACGATTTGAAGCGCGCGGGTTCTTGCAGCACGGCAATATTGCGGTGCATGCTTATGAACGTTTTTTGTGCTACTTCCATAGCCAGGTCATGATCGAAAAAGAATTTATAGGCGAAGTTATAAATCCTCTTATACCACAGCTGCATCAGTTTACCCTGGGCAATCTTGTCCCCATCGCGGGCCCGCGCAATGAGGGTGTCGGCATGCATCATGGCAATGTGAGGTAGAGGTTCGGCCACATTCAGTTGGTTGGTGATATAAAGATGGTGGATTGGTGGGAATAGTTTTATGGCCTCCAAATAAATTTGTGACCTATCGGGTGTACGACAAAATGCATAATCAATTTAATTTAGATTTATGAGGTTGAGGATTTTATCCCATTCACCACTCTTGTCGGCTACCCGCACGTTGGCC
>JAYVAI010000346.1:0-9083 GCA_043751075.1 Cyclobacteriaceae bacterium
ACCGAATGACTTTCATGCGGAGATTGCGATAGCAGCCGCAGCAAAAGGTAAAATGATATTATGTGAAAAGCCGCTTGCGCGTTCATTGGCCGAAGGGCAAAAGATGGTGGAGGCCATTGCCCAGGCGGGAGTTAAGAACACGGTATGGTACAACTACAGGAGAGTGCCAGCCATAACGTTGGCCAAGCAAATTATTGATTCAGGAAAACTGGGAAAGATTTTTCACTACCGTGCGAATTTCCTTCAGGACTGGACCATCAGCCCCGAGCTGCCACAAGGCGGTGAAGGTTTATGGAGATTGGATGTGGATGCTGCCGGCTCCGGGGTTACAGGTGATCTGCTCGCGCATTGCATTGACACGGCCATGTGGCTCAATGGTGCCATCAAGGATGTATCGGCCATGACCGAAACATTTATTAAAGAGCGCGTGCATCAAGCAACTGGCAAAGTTCAAAAGGTAGGCATTGATGATGCTTGCTTATTCCATTGCCATTTCGAGAATGGATCGCTGGGCCTGTTCGAATCAACCCGCTACGCACGCGGACATAAAGCACTCTATACTTTTGAAATAAATGGGGAGCATGCTTCCATCCGCTGGGACCTGCACGACCTGAACCGATTGGAATTTTTCGATCATAAGGATGATTCCATAGTTCGCGGCTGGCGTTCGATATTGGTAACCGATGGCGATCAACCCTACATGAAAAAATGGTGGGTGCCCGGATTGATCATTGGCTACGAGCATACCTTCGTTCATCAAGTGGCCGATTTCCTCAGCAGCCTCGAAACAGGCAAGCCCTGTGCGCCAACTTTTCTGGATGCGCTGCAAACACAAAAAGTTTGTGAGGCTGTGATTGCTTCAGGGCGGGATAGGCAGTGGAAGGATACGGGGGCGGTAGGGATTTAGTTGGTGGAAACTGGAAACTGGATACTGGATTCTGGATTCTGGATGCTTGATTCTGGATGCTGGATACTGGATGCTTGATTCTGGATGCTGGATTCTGGATTCTGGATGCTTGATTCTGGATTCTAATTTCTAGATCCTGACTTCCAAACTCAAACTCAAATTTCTCCTAACTCCTAACTCCTAACTCCTATATTCTAACTTCTAACTTCTTTTTAAAATCAAATTGAAAAAATTAATAGTCCTAACCGGTGCAGGCATCAGTGCCGAAAGTGGCATTGCTACGTTTCGCGATTCGGGCGGATTGTGGGAGGGACATAAAGTTGAAGATGTGGCCACGCCCGATGGGTGGAGCAGAAACCCCGAGTTGGTATTGGAGTTTTATAATCAGCGAAGAAAACAAGCGGTGGATGTAAAGCCCAATCGCGGGCACGAAATATTGGCCGAGCTCGAACAACATTTTAACGTTACCATCATCACACAAAATGTTGACAATCTCCATGAGCGAGCAGGCTCCTCAAATGTTATTCATCTTCATGGCAGTTTGTTTGAATCGCGCAGCACCAAAAATCCGGCATTGGTTTATCCTATCAGCGGATGGGAATTGAAGCTGGGCGATGTGTGCGAGCTGGGTTCACAACTGCGGCCCAACATTGTTTGGTTTGGTGAAGCCGTGCCCATGATTGACGTGGCGGCCAACATTGCTTCGGGTGCTGATGTGTTTTTAGTGGTGGGCACTTCCATGGTGGTATATCCTGCTGCCGGTCTTATTGACTATGTTCCAGACCGGGTAATGAAATATGTGGTTGATCCAAAAAAGCCGGAGATCATTCATGTTCCTAATCTGGAGTTTATTCTGGAGAAGGCGAGTGTGGGCATGGAGAGGGTGAGGAATTTATTGCTAAATTGATTAGAGCAATCCTCAGCCTTGGTTCGTGTCTTCACGAACCAACTCAGCTTCTTCGCCCAGTTTTGAAACTTGACTTTCGTTAGTTGTCCCCATTAAATAATTCTATCATCATTAGTTTGGACTTGTGAAGCACACCTTTTAATTACGCGATTCAATAAAGTAAAAATTGGCCTTTTAATTTTCACTTTAGAGCAGCCCAATCATGTCCACCGAATTCCTCTCAAAATATTGCCTCTCCTTCCCCGGCACCACCGAAGACGTCAAATGGGGAAATGATTTATGCTTTTGTGTGGCAGGAAAAATATATTGTGTCGCCATTTTGGAAGGTGCTTTTCAAGCTAGTTTTAAATGCGATGATGAAGATTTTTCAGCCTTGACCGAGCGTAATGAAATAATCCCTGCCCCCTACACGGCAAGAAATAAGTGGGTGATGGTTCAGAAAGCAAATGCACTCAATAAAAAGGAGTGGGAACATTTCGTTCATAAATCATATCGTTTGATACTTGCCAAGCTTCCAAAGAAAACTCAAAATCAATTGACCAAAGGCAATTGACAAAGAGCTAAGATTTTGTCAACTGCCCTTGTCCTCAAAAATCAACTTCTCCTAACTCTTAACTCCTAACTCCTAACTCCTAAATTCTGACTTCTAAATTCTAAATTCTGACTTCTGACTTCTGACTTCTATTCTCCAAACGCAATCCCTGTCTGCTTCGAAATATCTTTCAGGTCGTCCACCACGGCTTGTATCAATGGTATTCCATTTTTTCTGCGGATGGCTTCTTCTTCATGCTCTGGGTCGCCCGGTATTAAAACTGCCTTGTGCCCGTTGGCAGGTTTTGTGTTTCTAAAAACTTCTATCCACTCGTCAATCCTTTTTTTAAATTCATCTACATCCATGAATCCATCAATTTGCATCGCACCAAAAAAATGGCCTATGCCTTTGCCCACGCTGCGTGATGGAATCTCTTGCCGCAAAGCAAATGGCGGGGTGAAAGGCCCCCAGTTGGCGCCACTCAACACAGAGGTGAGTATGTCCACCATCGCGCTAAGCGCATAGCCTTTGTGGCCGCCAAGGTCGCGCTCCGAGCCGAGTGGCAATAGTGCACCACCGTTTATCATGTCGTTGGGATCAGTGGTCATTTCACCTTTGTTGTTGATGATCCATCCTTTTGGCACGGGCAAACCTTTGCGTTTGGCGATTTCAATTTTACCGTAGGCGGCCGCGCTCGTGGCCAGATCAATTACTATTGGCAAATTCTTTTTTCCCGGAAAAGCAATGGAGATGGGGTTTGTGCCTAGCATCCTTTCTGCTCCCCACAAGGGCGCAACCAATTTTGTTGTGTTGGTCATTGACCAGCCCAGCATGTCGCGCTCCAATGCTTTCAATGAATAATAGGAGGCGATGCCATAGTGGTTGGTGTTGCACACGCTCACCCAACCCGAACCATGTTCATCGGCTTTGTCCATCGCAATCTCATTTGCCTTGGGGCCAACTACCAAGCCCAATCCATTGTCGCCATCCACGGTGCACACACTTTTTCTTTCCCTTACAATGCTGATGTTTGGTTTTGGATTTATTTTTCCCAACGTGAGCATGTCGAAGTAGGTGTGCAACCTGGCCACGCCATGCGAGTCGATGCCGCGAAGGTCAGAAAGGCTTAGCACCCCGGCTGCTAATTCTGCATCCTGTTTGGGTACACCAAAATGGATAAATACGTTGATCGTAAATTCTTTTAAATGGGATGAGTGAAAGGTTTGCATTATTTTTTTTGTTTTAGGAATTGTGCATCTACTTCTTCTTCTTCTTCTTCTTTTTCTGACTTCTAAATTCTGACTTCTAAACTCAAACTCAAACTCCTAACTCCTAACTCCTATCTCCTTCCCCCCCAGTTCAAATATCTTCTTCATCACCATCCATTTCTCTCCTGGCTTCGCGTGGGGCAAGGCTTGCTGGTATTTCCACATGAGTGCTTCCCACTCTTGTACTTTTTTATTGTTCGCATCGGCTTGGGCTTTTGCTTCGAAAGAAAAATCGTCTGTTGTTTCCAGGATCATAAAAAGACGGTTGCCGGTGCGATAGATATCCATTACCTCAATCCCTGCAGCTCGCATGGCTTTTAGGTTTTCAGGCCAACTTTCTTCATGGTATTTTTCATACTCGGCTATCAACATGGGATCATCTTTAAGATCGAGGGCAAGGCAATATCGTTTCATAGCATTTATATTTTTTGTGGCTTATAACCACGAAGACCAAACCAGGCGATAACGAAGAAACAAGCCAGAGGAACTACATACGACAATTGAATATTGGATTGATCGGAGATGAGCCCCATAAGCACTGGGAAGAACGCCCCTCCAGCTACGGCCATCACAACTAATGACGAACCGATCTCGGTGTCTTCTTTGATGTCTTCAATGGCTAACGAAAAAATAGTTGGGAACATGATGGATTCAAAAAACGGAACGGCAAACAACGCCCACACGGCAATCTCCGATTTTACAAACGTGGCTACTGCCAACAACGCCACGCAGATAAATGAATACATGGTAAGCAACCGGTTGGCAGCAATATATCGTGTTAGAAATGTGCCAGCAAAGCGGCCCACCATAAAGCCAAACATGGCCATGCCCAACCAGAACGCAGCATCTTTTTCGGGTGTGTCGCTGGTATATTTTGCGAAGCGTATAAAAAAACTGGTTACGCAAACCTGCGCGCCCACATAAAAAAATTGTGCTACCACACCCCATTTTAGTTGCGAATGCTTCAAGGCTTTTAGCACGCCTGTCTTTTTATTTTTTTCTTCTACTGGCACTTCGGGCATGGAGGTAAAATAAATTAATGCGGCCACACCCAATACCACAAGCGCAATAATCAGGTAAGGAATTTTTACGGCATCGGCTTCCATCTGCAAATATTGATTGAGTTGTTCGGTATTCATGGCCGCCAGTTCTGCATCGCTGTGTTCAATGCCACTCAGTATCATGGAGCCCCCAAGTATGGGTGCGATAAACGCGCCCAGGCCATTGAAAGATTGAGCGAAGTTGAGGCGTGTAGTGGCAGTCTCCGGCTTGCCAAGAATGGTTACATAAGGGTTTGCCGCAGTCTCCAGAAAAGCGCAACCCGATGCGATGATAAACAATGCGCCCAAAAAGAAAATATAAATGCGCGTGCTGGCTGCCGGCAAAAAAAGCAGTGCACCCAATGCGTATAGCACAAGGCCAATGAGTATCCCTTTTTTGTAGCCATATTTTTTCATGAAAAGCCCGGCCGGAATGGCCATCACCAGATAACCAATATAAACAGCCGAGTCAATCAAGGCCGATTGTAAGTCACTGAGTTGACATGCTTTTTTTAGATGTGGGATTAGTATTGGCTCAAGGTTGTGAACAAAGGCCCAGAGAAAAAACAGACTTGTTACAAGTATGAACGGGACAAGAAACTTTTGAGAAGAGTTGGTCATGCTATTCTTTTTAGAAAGTCCGAATGTATAATTTTTTGAAATGAATGTGCGACCCGCTGGAGGAATTTATCTGAAAAAAATAGTGTAATTACTACTTCAGTAATTGCTTTGGATACATTTTTAAAATAGAACTCAATGGTATTTATCTATTTTATGTTGCCTGACCTACGTAGTACACAGTACACAGTAAATACTGCTCATTAAATCGACACTGTTCTTACCAATTACCGTTTACGTTTACCGTTTACGTTTACTGATTACCGCTTACCGTTTACTGCTTACCGTTTACCGCTTACCGTTTACCGATTACTGCTTACCGATTACCGATTAGCCTATCGCCCTATCCAGATGCGTATATCCTCCGTCCACATGAATCCATTGGCCCGTGGTGTGGCTCGAACGGTCGGATAGGAGGAAGGCAACGGTGTTGGCAATTTCTTGCGATGTGGTCAGCCTGTGTTCGAGTGGTATTTTGGAAGTCACGGATTTTAATTTCTCTTGTGGATCGGCAAAAGAATTTATCCACGAATCATACAACGGTGTATGCACTTCGGCAGGGATCACCGCATTCACCCGTATGGAATAGGGCAGGAGTTCAACGGCCCACTCGCGTGTCAATGCAAGTATCGCTCCCTTCGCTGCCACATAGCCCGAAGTATTCCCCTGGCCTGTTACGGAAGTTTTTGAACCAATGTTTACAATACTTCCCTTGCTAAGTTTCAGGTAGGGCAATGCGTAATGCGCCATAAAATAAAAATGGCCGGCATTGTTGTTCATGGATTCGATAAATTTTTTGGGGGTTCCTCTTTCAAGTCCGATGCCATCGTTGAAGCCCGCATTGTTTACCAAGCCATCAATTTTTTTATAGTGCGATACAATTTCATCTACCGCTTGTTTGCATGCTTGCCATGAAGTGAGGTCGGTTTTAATAAATAAAATATTGGCATTAATATCGGCCATTAATTTTTTTGCCGCCTGTTCATCTTTGTCAATGATCACGGGCAAGGCCCCTTCCTCAACCAATAAGCGCACGATGGCTTCACCAATTCCTTTGGCTCCGCCTGTCACGATGATTACTTTTCCTTTGAGATGAAGATCCATTCCTAAAGATTATAAAATCTTATTGCATTTCCTCCCATCACCATTTCTTTTTCATCCACCGACAGTTTTGAAACGTATTCTTCCACGATGGAGAGCTGTTGTTTGTAGCTGGCTGCTACCAGACATACGGGCCAATCCGACCCGTACATGAGGCGATGGGCACCAAAGGCGTTAAATGAAAAATCAAGATAGGGTTTAAAGTCGTTTGGCTTCCAGTTTTTCCAATCAGCTTCGGTGACCATGCCCGAAAGTTTGCAATACACGTTTTCAAAACCAGCGAGCACAGAAATATTTTTTGCCCATTTTTCAAATTGTTTTTCTTTGATGGAAGGTTTTGCGATGTGATCGAGCACAAATTTTTGATCTGGAAACTTCTGAACGAATGCAATGACTTCTTCCAACTGCCTTGCATAAACCAAAATATCATAGGTGAAATCATATTCCCGTAAGGAATGGATGCCGGCAAGAAAATCTTTTTGCAATAAAAATCCATTAGGTTCGGCCTGTACAATATGCCTAAAGCCTTTGAGTTTTGGAAACCGGGTATAAAACGAAAGTTTGTCTTTTATTTTTTCTGACTTTAAATCCACCCAGCCCACCACACCTTTTATAAAATCATTTTTAGCCGCAAGCTCCAGCAGAAACATAGTTTCTTGCTCAGACTGGTCAGCTTGAACGGACACACATCCGTCCATATTATTTTCTTTTAGAATAGGGGGTAGGTCGCTGGGCAAGAAGTCGCGCTGGATTGTGCTCATCTCATGGGTGATCCAACTGTCGCGGGCAGGATTGTATTTCCAAAAGTGTTGGTGGGAATCTATCATCGATGCTGGACTCTGGATTCTGGTGACTGGGTTATAGAATTGATGCTTGAGGCTCGACCTAATTTATTGATTACGTACTTCGTGATTTCTTAGGTCCTTAGTGACCCTGCCTACGAGCATCCAGCATCCCGTTACCAGTAACCAGCATCCAGCATCTAATACGCAGTCACGTTTTGCCTCTGCTCCCCCAGCCCTTCAATGCCCAACTCAACCACATCGCCCGGCTTGAGATAAACCGGAGGATGAAAACCATGACCAACTCCTGAAGGAGTGCCCGTAGAAATCACATCGCCCGGAAGCAATGTCATAAACTGGCTGATATAGCTTACCAGAAACGGCACTTCAAAAATCATGTCATCCGAATTGTTGTCCTGCATCATCGTGCCATTTACTTTTAGCCACATGTGCAAGTCGTTAAAATCCTTCACTTCATCTTTGGTAACGAGGTATGGGCCCATAGGCGAAAACGTATCGGAGCCTTTTCCTTTTGTCCACTGCCCATTTCGTTCGAGTTGAAATTCGCGTTCGCTGTAATCGTTGTGCAAGCAAAAGCCTGCCACATAGTCCATAGAATCTTTTTCTTCCACATACGATGCTTTTTTTCCGATCACCACAGCAAGCTCAACTTCCCAATCTGTTTTCTTGCTATTTCTCGGAATGGTGAGCCCGTCATTGGGGCCGGTGAGCGCAGACGTGGATTTAAAAAATATAATGGGCTCTGGCGGCAATGGCATTTTCGATTCAAAGGCATGCTTGGTGTAGTTGAGGCCGATGCAAATTATTTTTGAAGGCCGCTGAAAGCATGGCCCCAGCCGCGCGCCTTCTTTCACTGATGGAAGTGATGCTTTGTTTTTGCTTAGCCATGTTTCCAATCGCGCCAATCCGTTGGATTCAAAAAATATTTCGCCATAATCCTCGCCAAAGGCAGAGGCATCCAGCATCTTTCCATCTAAGAGTATTCCGGGCTTCTCTTTGCCCACTTCGCCAAATCGAAATAATTTCATAGGGTATAATTTAATTTCTAAAATGTGTGCAGGTCACTTTGGGTAAATGTACAAAAATGTTCGGCCAGTGTGCAGGCATATAGTTGTGTTGGAGTGCATTTCAAAAAGACACGGGCATTTATCGCTGACCCCTAGCAATGAAAATCCCTCATCAGAAATTTCCAGGCAAACGGCAGTTTTGTGTTTGGGACTAAAGTCCCTTGAAATTTTGCTGTCAATTGCCACGGGCTTAAGCCCGTGGTAATTGATAACCGGCAGGAAGTGGGCTTTAGCCCAAAGTATAGATGCAGTACACGCACAAACTATATTTTTTATATCGGTTTAAAAACTGGAAGCGCGACCGTGTCTTTTTGAAATGCACCCTTGTGTTGTCAAATCCGATCAGATGAAAAGCCTCGAAAATATCGAGGGAGTGCTTCTTCAGAAAGCAAATGGCTATGATCTACCATTGCGTGTGCAATTCCCTTTTGATTTCTTCCCAAGAAAAAAATTTGCTTTTACCTGCTCTATATCGAGAAAGTCTTCGTCCTGTTTCTTCAACTTGTGCATTAGTCACTTCATATTTTTTGTGATTGACACTGTTCCAAATTGAGATAGATTTTATGGTTGACACGGCACAAAAAATTTTATGTATTTAGTTTTAAAAATCCTCCATCAATAGGATAGTCGGTGCCGGTAATGAAGGATGCTTCATCCGAACAAAGATAAAGTGCTAAGTGTGCAATCTCTTCAGGCTTGCCCATGCGTCCAATGGGTTGTGTCTGCGATAATTTTTCAAACATCTCTTTTTCCTTGCCGGGATAATTGGTTTTCAAAAACCCATCAACAAAAGGAGTATGCACCCGGCCTGGCGAAATGCTGTTGCACCGGATGCCATCG
>JAYVAI010000347.1:0-3407 GCA_043751075.1 Cyclobacteriaceae bacterium
CGACAAGGTGCAAATACTCACCAAGTATGGTTTGCGATGGGATTTGAAAAAAGGTGAATTTCATTTCAAGAGCAAAGACAATGAAGGCAGGGACATTGACATCTACAAGTACTCCAGCCGGGAGAGCATCATCCAAGAATGCGAGAGTAGTTTGCGCAGGTTAAGGACAGATTACATTGATCTCTACCAAATTCATTGGGCCGATTCTACCACACCAATTGCAGAATCCATGGAGGCGGTGGCCCACCTTATCAAGCAAGGCAAAGTTCGCCATGCCGGTGTGTGCAATTACAATGTGGCACAAATGAAAGAGGCTGAAAAATATGCGCACCTCGTTTCCAACCAGATGCCCTACAGCATGGTGAAGCGCGAAATAGAAAAAGAGGTAGTACCACATTGTATCGCTTCCAATAAATCCATTCTCGCATACAGTCCATTGGAGCGGGGATTGCTGACAGGCAAAATGAAAGCCGGCTACACGTTTCAGGATGGCGACCACCGGGCAGCCCTATATTTTTTCAACGATGAGAACATAGCGCGCACCAATGAGTTTATACAAAAAATAAAACCTCTGGCCGACAGCAAAAACTGCACGGTTGGCCAACTCGTGCTGAAGTGGACCCTTGAACAATCGGGGATTACCATTGCCCTGGTGGGTGCACGAAATGCCGAACAAGCAATGGCCAATGCAAAGGCTACCGACATACAGATGACGAAAGAAGAAATTGAATTGGTGAGCAAGCACCTTTCCGCATTGGAGATTGTAAAGCCAAAACCGGTGGCATGAAGAAATAACTTCAATGCATTATTTAGACCTGATTGTTTTTCTTGCTTACATGGGCATGCTCCTGGTTGTTGGGGCCGTGTTCTACAAAAAGAACAAATCAGCATTGGCATTCACCGTTGGGGATCATACAATTCCTACGTGGGTTATTTCGCTTTCACTTTTCGCCACGTTTGTGAGCAGCATCAGTTATCTGGCCCTTCCTGGAATTGCCTATCAAAAAAATTGGAACTCGTTTGTGTTCAGTTTGTCTCTACCGATAGCAGCGATCATGGCCGTTAAGTTTTTTGTGCCACTCTATCGAAAAGTAAACAGTCCGTCTGCTTATACATTTTTGGAAATCCGTTTTGGGGCTTGGGCACGCACGTACGCGGCCTCCATGTACCTGTTCACTCAAGTCATGCGCGTGGGCACCATACTTTTTCTTATGGCATTGGTGCCCAACACCATGTTTGGATGGAACATAATCACAGTCATTGTTTTCACCAGCGTCATCATCATGTTATACTCTTTGATGGGAGGCATTCAAGCCGTTGTGTGGACAGACGCCATCCAGGCCATCGTGTTGATGGTTGGGGCTTTGGTTTGTGTGTTGTTGATCGTTGTTAAAATGCCAGGGGGGCTTGCCAGAATTATTTCCACGGCTGAGGCGCATGATAAATTTGCGCTTGGAAGTTTTAGCCTTGATCTTTCGGAGCCTACTTTCTGGGTTGTGCTAGTGTATGGCACATTCATCAACCTCCAAAATTTTGGTGCCGATCAAAATTATATTCAGCGATATATGTCATCCAAGTCATTGGCCGATGCGCAAAAGTCTGCCTTTTGGGGAGCCTTGCTTTATATACCGGCTTCCATGATTTTTCTTTTTATCGGCACCTCACTGTTTGTATTGTATAAATCGGGTACAGCCGTTTTGCCAAAAGAACTTTTAGATCAACAAAATAGTGACCGCGTTTTTCCATACTTCATTGCGCACGAACTGCCAACCGGAGTGACGGGTTTATTGATCGCCTCCATCTTTGCAGCGGGCATGAGCACAATCTCCACCAGTTACAATAGTTCAGCTACCGTTATACTCACAGACTTTTATGAGAAGCATGCTGGAAAAGAACAATCCGAAAAAAGAAAACTTTGGGTCCTCTATCTTTCCACAGTGACCATAAGTTTATTGGGAATGATGGTTGCGACAGCTATGATCAATACCAAAAGCACCCTGGACACATGGTGGAAGTTAGCCTCTGTTTTTAGCGGAGGTATTTTAGGACTGTTTCTATTGGCTATGTTCAGTAAAGTAAAAAATAATGCCGCTGCCGGTTTTGGTGTTTTGGCAGGCGTTGGCGTTATCGTATGGATGACCGTTTCAAGTCTCTACTTGCCCAAGGAATCTGCCGGCAATCAGTTCCATCCGTATCTTTCCATTGTGTTTGGAACAACAACTATTTATGTTGTTGGATTTTTTCTTGGAACTTTGCTTAGGAAGGAAAACTAAACGTGGTTTGTCAAGTTCGTAATTTTACAAGTTGGAAGCACTTATGAAAAAAGTATCAATTTCAATTTTCCTTTTAGTCTGGATATTGACATCTTATTCGCAGAATTACGATTCCCTAAAAAACTCTTGGGACAAAATATTAATCTCTGATTCTTATGAAGGTTGGATCCATTTCAAAAATAACTATGAAATAAAAAGAATAAATGATGAAATAATATTAACTGAGAATAGTGACTCATTTTATAATAGGATAGATAAAAATCTCTTGGACAAGCTATTTGAATCATTAACCCACGACAAAGATATTCTTAAAGACCCCTTAAAAATATTTAAAAAAGATTCTGTCTGGTTGATTAATAATGCAAAAGAATTATGGCTTTCGTACTTGGGAAATGATAACAAGCCACCAGAGGTTGACACCTTAGCTGTACATACTATTAAAGATTATAAAAAAATAAAAAATATTGTTTGGAGTATTCAAGGCTCACATTGGACCGATGATTATCCTTTTCTTTCTGTTTCAATTATCAAAGGTACAGACACTTTATCAATATTTTCATTTGGACAATATCCATTTATGTTACCTTGGAATGTAAAAGGAAAAACCGTTTTTAATATTGGAATTTCAACTGCACTTTCAGAAATTCTCCCAAAAAAAGTGAAGACTAACAAACAAAGACTGAGTGGAGATAATTTCAATCATCATTTGATCTCAAAAATATATGATTCTTACATTGACGAATATAGTGATTACGTTCACGCAAAGAATAAATATCCAAGACAATTTTTAACTCTTGAAAGGGAGTACAAAATTAGTAAGGCAAGTTTGAGAGACATGGGGTCAATTGAATGGGGAGGTTTTATTTCTGCTAATTGCTTAGATTTAACTCTGAAAAGAAAATCACTGCCCGAAAATATTTCATTTTCGGTAATTTATGGACGGAGAATAGGGCTACATTCTGTAAAACCAATAATTAGAAAGGATAGTAAATTAATCAAAAGACTTTCCCATAATCAAGTTTATCAATACACATTAAATACACCAAACGCTTTAGGAGAGATTCATTTTGTAAATACAAAATCTTTAAGCCGACAAGCTAAAAGGAATTTTATGACTGACGTCAAAGACAATGG
>JAYVAI010000348.1:0-3405 GCA_043751075.1 Cyclobacteriaceae bacterium
GCAGCTTGTGGGAGCGCAGGTTTTTTTCTTTGATGGATGACATCAAAATCTTTAATCAGCAAAATCCTGATCAGAAAAAACATGTGTTGCTGATCTGTCATAGCTTCCAGGTGTTTTGCCGGTACTATGGTTTTGGAATTGTGTCGAAGCGAAAGTCAACCTCGTTTGGCGTGATGCCCATACACAAAACATTTGAAGGGCACCACGATCCGCTTTTTCGTTCGCTTGGCGACCCCCTGTGGGCCGTTGACTCGCGCGACTATCAGATCACGCAACCAGAAATAAAAAAAATTGAAGCCAGTGGTGGAGCATTGCTGTGCATAGAAAAATTTCGGCCGCATGTGGATAAGGAGCGCGCGGTGATGGCCATCCGCTTTGATGAAGCATTTGTGGGCATGCAGTTTCACCCGGAGGCCGATGCGGTAGGCATGCGCATGTACTTGCTGCGCGATGACAAAAAAGAATTGGTGATTGAAAAACATGGAGAGAAAAAATATTGGGAGATGCTGGACCACCTTAATGACCCGGATAAAATAATGCTCACCTACTCCACCGTAGTGCCCCGCTTTTTAATGACCGCACTCAGCCACCGGTTAAGTTCACTCGCCCAATGATTGCCTCAGCCCGACAGTTGTTCAATCAGCAATTTTCAGAACAAAAGTATCTGCACTTTCTCAACGACTTGAACCAGCAGTACAATTACAAAATCCCTTTCCGCGTGGCCGAGAGCCCTGTGTTTGTGGGCAAGGATTTTAAAAACAAACTGTTGAAGGCATCCGATGACATCATCAATTTTATTGTGCGGCCCGATTTTAGGCAATTGATGGCCGGTGCATTGCCTGATGCTGTGCGCGTGCCGAACGAAGACAAACACACATTGTTTTTGGCCCTCGACTTTGCCGTGTGCACAGAAGAAGGCAGCACTGAACTTGTTCCCCGGCTGATTGAAATGCAGGGCTTTCCTTCGCTCTTCGGTTATCAGGATTTTTTGGGAAACAAATTCTGTGAACATTACAAAATGCCAACCAATGTGGATTTTCATTTTGAAGAAAGCTCCGATCTCTATTGGAAACATTTGCGTAATGCCATTGTGAAAAACCACGCTCCGGAAAATGTTATCCTGTTGGAGATTGATCCCATGAAGCAAAATACCACCATCGACTTTCTGATAACAAAACACCATTTGGGTATCGAGCCCGTTCACATTGGCGATCTGGCCATGCGGAACCGAAAACTTTTCTACAAGAAAAATGGAATTGAAATTCCGGTGCACCGGATTTACAACCGCGTGATCTTTGATGAACTTTTGGGAAAGCCCGAACTGAAAACAGATTTTCATTTGACTGAAGATGTGGAGGTAGAATGGGCCGGCCACCCCAACTGGTTTTTTTATATCAGCAAATACACCATGCCGTTTTTAAATAGCGATGCCGTGCCCGAAAGTAAATTCCTTAGCGACTACACCACCTTTCCGGCAGACCTTGAAAATTACGTGTTGAAACCTTTGTTCTCCTTTTCGGGAAGTGGTGTGATGTTTCATGTTACCGAAAGCGACATCTTGAAAATTCCGGTACCCGATCGTAAAAATTTTATGCTGCAGCGCAAAGTCCATTACGAACCAGTGGTGCAGGCCCCCGATGGTTTGGTGAAAACGGAAATACGTTTGTTGTTTTTGTGGGATGATGGTGCTGCCCGTCCGCAATTGATCACCAACCTGGCCCGCCTTAGCCGAGGCGAAATGATCGGGGTGAAATTTAACAAAGACAAAACATGGGTAGGTGGGTCTGTTTGTTTCTTTGAGCAATAATGTCCAGCCATCACATTGTGCGCGAAGATCAGGAGCCAGCTTTGCTGATTGTGAATGCCCACGCCATTGCCTTCGAAAAAATCCAGGAGTTGCTAGAGTGGATGCCAACCGTGATCGTGCTGGCAGATCAAGTTGAAACCGTTGTTGCATGGGGCATAAAAGTGGATGTGGTGATCGTGCCGTTGGCCGCGATGGAACTGTGGCGCGATAAGCTGGCAGATCAAACACCGATAAAACTTATTTCTTACAATACGGCAGATGATCCCTTACATACTGCTTTTTATTTCCTGTCTGCCTCCAAGGCAACGGCAGTAAACTGTTTGATGAACAACAAAGAGGAATTAAAAAAAATAGAACTCAATTCAAGTTTTGATGTGGACGCATTTTTTGATGACACACGGTGGGCCTGGATAAAGAAGGGCCATTTTGAAAAATGGTTGCCCACAGGAGCCACGCTTTATGTGTTGCCCGAAGAAAGAAAAAACGAGTTCGAAGAATTTTCTTCCGGCAGTTATGTGGTCAAGCAGGATGGGATTGTCACCTTGAATTCTCCCCGATCTTTTTGGGTGGGAGAGAAGTTATAATAAGTTAGCGGTGTGGAGGGCAACAGTTTTGTGTTTGGACTAAAGTCCCTTGAAATTATGTTGTCAATTACCACGGGCCTGCCTACCGGACAGGCAGGCTCAAGCCCCTTGTCTATGCACACATCTTTTTATAACAAAGAGGCGTAGCCCGGTCAATTTTGTAACAACGGACTTCAGTCCGTTGTTTTTAGGGCTATAATCACAAGAGAAGAACCGTAGGTTCGGCCTATATATGTGCCGCGCCTATGGCACTCCTATCTTGGTTGTGGTTACTAACAACGGATTAAAATCCGTTGTTAAAATATGATCCGAGCCTATGGCTCTTGGATTCCCACTGCCAACCTTGCATCGATTCCAAATTCGATAAAAAATAATTTGAAAGATGTGTGCATAGACAAGGGGCTTAAGCCTGCCTGTCCGGTAGGCAGGCCCGTGGCAATTGAACACCCGTGGAAGTGGGCTTCCTGCCCGATCGCTTGGCAGGCGGGTAGCCGCAAGTATCGATTGCAAAACTGTCTTACACCCCGTGACTTTCGTCATCCTACCAACAAACCAAAATGACTATATTGCCTCAGATATTTTGCTGCCAATATTTAAACAAACCATCAAAATATATGAATCGACTTGTTGCCCTGATTTTAGCGATGGCACCCATTGTTGCCTTCTCACAATTTGGTGTTAATTTTCATCAGAGCAATTTGCCCTTTATCGGATTCAATTATGAAATAAATGACAAGCTAAGGCCAGAACTTAGAATTGGGACCGACACCTTCTTTGAAAGCTCCTCGGTGGAAGGCGTGGTTACATACGATCTGTTGAACAATGAGGACTATGAATTTTATGGTGGGCTTGGAATACGGTTGAATGGGTTTACTGGTTTGGTTATTCCTTTGGGATTAAACTTTTACCCCTTGCCAACAAAGAATTTTGGATTTCATATTGAGTTGGCACCCATTGTTGGTGAAGATGAAATACTAAGGGGAAGTTGGGGGATACGATATAGGTTTAGAAAAG
>JAYVAI010000349.1:0-3400 GCA_043751075.1 Cyclobacteriaceae bacterium
CGGATGATGGAACTGGCTGCAACCAATGTGAGGTAATCTTCACAGCGTAGTTTTCCCAGCAACATGCGCATAGCGGGCGACTCTACATAAAAGCAGCCCATCGCTTTGCTGTTGCGCATGAGGTCTTTTATTTTTTCGTCTTCTTTGAATTTTTTAAACTGATTGATGTCAATGTCAATTCCCTTGTTGCGCTTTACGTGTACTACGGTTTCTTTGATGTGCCCCAACCCACGCTGACTGAGGATGTCAAATTTATAAATGCCAAAGTCTTCGGCTGCATGCATTTCAAATTGCGACACCGGTAAACTTTTAGGTGGAAACTCGGTGGCGGTGTAAGCGTAAATTGGTTTTTCGGTAATGAGCACACCGCCCGCATGGATGGAGATGTTGGCCGGCAATTCTTTTGACACAATGTAATCCGCGTAAGCGAAAACCATTTTACTGATATCGTCTCTGCCCGAACTATTTTTTCTGTTTTCCACCAGCTCGTCAATTTCTTCTTTGGGCAAGCCAAACACTTTGCCCAATTCGCGGATGATGGACTTGCCCTGATACGTTACGTGTGTGCCCAACAAACACACATGATCATAGCCGTACTTGTTAAAAATATATTCGTAGATCGCATCGCGGTTGTCCCACGAAAAATCAATGTCAAAATCGGGTGGCGATACGCGCTCCTCGTTGAGGAAGCGTTCGAAATATAAATCCAACTCAATAGGATCTACATTGGTGATGCCCAGGCAATATGCCACCGTGCTGTTGGCTCCACTGCCCCGGCCCACAAAACTGTAACCCTGCTTTTTGGCGAACAAGATCAGATCGTAGGCGATCAGGTAGTATGTGGTAAATCCTTTTTTGGCGATGATGTGAAGTTCCTTTTCAATGTGTGAGTTCCATATCCCTTGATCAGCACCATAGCGCCAGCCGTAGCCGATGGTCGTTACGGCCCGCAAGTATTTCATGTCCTCTGCCGGACTTGAAGTATAGAACTTTTTATTTTTGTCCTCACCCAGTTTGCATTCAATGAAACATTGATCAATCAGTGATTGGGCGTTTTCAATTAATTCGGGGCACTGCTCAAATTTATTTTTTAGCTCCTCATCGGTAAGCATAAATTCTTCTTTGCGTGCTTGAAAATGTTCAGGCAGTTTGCTCAATAAGGTGTTGTTGGCAATGCAGCGCAAAAGGCGATGTGCATTGTGATCGCGATAAATCAGTTTCCCTTTTTTCTTTTCGGGAGGCAGGAACGTGACAGGTTGAAGCAGCACAAATTTGTGATGATACTCTTCGCGCTGTGGATGGATAGCATAGTGTAACAGATTGTGCTGGCCCACTCCAATGCATTCATTGGCTTTTAGCTGAGCCGGTTCAATTTTTCCGAACGGATAAATGATAAAAGCCTGATCCAGTTCCGGTGCCAGTAAAGGAAATATTTTTTGTTCGCGGTTGTGCATTGACAAAAAACGATTGATGGCTTCAAAGCCGGCATTATTGCGGGCAATGGCGATGTATAAAAGTTCGTTGTCGTTTCTGAATCCAACGCCTACCGCTATGTCGAGATTGTAGGGAGCCTTTCCGAATTTTGTGAGGCCGTTTTCGTTGGCTTTGTTTTCATCACAAACCCGCAACATCTCTAAGTATGATGCTGTGTTGTTGATTTCGGTGAGCACTAATTTATGAATGCCACAGCGCCTTGCTTCTTCAAATAGTGTTTTGATTGGCAGTGTGCCATACTTGAAACTGTATCCGGTGTGGCAGTTGAGGTACATCTTTGTGTATTCAAAGATACCTACTTTACTTTGCGAACCTGATGCGAATGGGAAATTGACAATTGTCAATGGGAAATTGACAATGATACGGTTAAGGATTTGGGAAACAACCTTGTTACTCACGCCTTGGTTCGTGTCCCCACGAACCAAGAGTATGATGATGTGTAAGAAGTGGTTCGTGAAGACACGAACCACGGGGCGAGGACACGAACCACGGGGCGGAGATTCGAACCGAAACTTGAAAATCTAATCCTTAAACCTCAGCTTAAAGAACAAAAGAGAAGATGCCAATATAAGTGTGAGCAGGTTGGCCACGATCACGGGCACGTCTTTTATAACGATACCGTAGATAAGCCAGAGTAGCACACCGAAGCAAAAAAATGAAAACATGCCGAGGGAAAGATCTTTGGCAGAACCGCTCTTCCACGTTTTGAGCACCTGCGGCAAAAAAGCGATGGTAGTGCAAGAACCCGCTGCCAGACCAAGAATTTGTATTTCGTTCATAATAAAAAAATTGTTGTTGCAAAGATAACGCAGGACTTTGACTGAAAGATCGTTGAGTGTAAGGTTATCTGCACTCTATGTGAGTTGCAACGATTGCGGGAAAAATTATTGTGATGGAATCAATCGATGCCGATTGCCACAGATTCACAGATTTGAGTTCGGATAGATAATTTAATCAGTGAATCTGTGGCCAAAGATAAAACGTGTAATTGTGGATCAATAATCATCCCCCATAGCAAACTCATTTTTCCGGTACATCCACTTGCCCTGAGTAAAATCTGGAAACTCAACACTCTCGCCACCCGATTGAATGGAACTTTCTGAGAGCGGAGTGATGGCGCTCCACGTTACGGCATCATACACGTCTTGTGGGGTATTTATTTTTCGCTTCACTGCTTCCAAAAAAGCGTTGAGCACAAACCAGTCCATGCCTCCATGCCCGGCACCACTGGCATCGCTGCCATATTTTTTCCAAAGCGGATGGTCATATTTATCGAGCCACTCTTTGGCCTCTTCCCATTGGTGCTCTTTTTTGCTTTGCCCTTCAATGTAAATGGATTTGTTCACGTCCATCCATATTCCTTTGGTGCCCTGCACCCGAAAACCAAGTGAATAGGGCCGAGGCAGGTTGGTGTCATGTTGCAACAAAACCGTTTCGTTGTTTGCCGTGCTTATCATAGTGGTGACCACATCGCCCAGCTTGAAATTTATTTTTGCATTGGGATGATCTGGCCCTCCCATTTTCACAACATGGTTGTGCAACCCTTTTGCTTTCGTAGAGTACGACACAAGTTTTGTAAATCGGTTGCCCCTGTTGATGTCAATCATCATGGCCACCGGGCCGATGCCGTGCGTTGGATAAAGATCGCCATTGCGGTGCACCGAATGATGCGTGCGCCACTGTGCTTCCGAAAATCCCTTTTCGCCAAACTCGGCACCATTGCCGTAAGCATTTTTTCCATCATTGAATTTCACTTCGCGCAAGTCGTGTTGATAGCCTCCTTGCAGATGAACGATTTCTCCAAATATATTTTGCCGCACCATGTTGAGCACGGCCATTACATCGCGCCTGTAACAAACATTTTCCAACATCATCAAAGGCATGCCGGTGCGCTCGCTGGTGTGCA
>JAYVAI010000350.1:0-9064 GCA_043751075.1 Cyclobacteriaceae bacterium
GATTCGTTGCAGTATGCTGTTTGCCTCGGTTCTTTTTCTGATGAACAAGCCAACGCCCTAATCGACAATGATGTGCTGCAAGGCTATGGCTTAGAAAGAACTAATCATGGAGAAGGCCACTGGTTTTGGTATGCCGGAAAATTTTCTGATAAAACAAAAGCGCAAGAGGCATTGCTCGACATGGAAACCCGAACAGGAATTTTACAAATGCGGGTGGTGAAACGGGTGATGGAAAATGGGAATTGAGGGTTAAGTTTTTTGTGTCTAACATTATTTAAACTGAAAAAAGGCTCATCAAAAGAAGAATAAAAATAAAGAATGGTTTCATGATGTATGGTTTAATTTCTTTAAAGCTACTCGTGAATGGTAGTGAACCAAGCGGACGCGCTCAGGTAGTTATGCCATTGGCATCACGTAAGATTATTTTCGGATACTAACATTCCGTCCTCGGGACGGCACCCAATATTGTTTTTACAAACGCACTCAGCGTTTAACCGTTATCCGTAAAAAAGTAGCGGGTATAGATGTGGTATGAGCCGAGGTGCTTTTATTCTGACTGCTAAACAATGTTTCTAACTCACGTTGAAGATCAGAAGCCTTCCCATTCTTTTCTGCAGCCTCAAAAGCATTCATGGTAGGGCCATAATAATTTTTAAATGTATTGAAAAGCTCCGTGGGCGATGCCGATGTGTTAAAGTTAAACGTATCCTTTTCGAATGATATATTTTCTTTTGGTATGCCAGCATTTCCAAATCGTTCTACCACATGATTCTCTACACCCCACAACATGGGGCTAATAAATCCCTCTGGAGGTGGTGGTGTATAGGCAGAACTGATTTTTAGTATTTGTGCCACCAGGGTAGTATCTCCCGGTATCCAGTTTCCCATCACAATTCTTCCATCTGTGCGGGTAACACGAACCATTTCTTTCGCCACATCCATTGGCTTTGGAGCGAACATAGCACCAAAGATGCTTACCACAAGGTCAAAAGACTGATCTTTCAGTTCATGTAAATCCGTTGCGTCACCTTCCTGAAAGGTACAATTGGCAAGCCCTTCAGCCTTGGCCCGGATGTTTCCTGCTTCAACAAGATTCCGTGCAATGTCAACACCTAAGACCTTGGCTCCAAGTTTTGCTTCAGGTATTGCCGTAGTGCCATCACCACAACCGAGATCAAGAACGTTAAGACCTTGGGTGATTCCCAGTTTGGCAACCAGAGCAGCACCGCTTTCACGCATACTTTCTGCAATTCTTGTGAAATCACCTTTTTCCCATAATGCTTTGTTAGGATTCATATATTATATTTTTTAAAGGATAAATTAAAAATATTACACTCATTGGAAATTTAGCGAAGATGTTATAAAAAGTGAAATTATCAAAATAGCTGCTACAATTCTTTACTTTCAAAATCAAATCTTGAACTTTTTTATCGAAGCAGGCTTAAGTTTAATTCTACCTTTATTTCAACTTCATCACCAGCGAAGGGTCGAGCGGATATCGTCCAAAAGATTTTCCATACACGGCAATTCCTCCATCGCCTTCTGTCTTTAGCCGGATCACCAGTTCACCTTTCGTGATGGCATCCTTGAGTTGTTTTTTGGAAATAGCAACTTTGGTCAGGTATCCATACGATCCTGCTTCACGCAACTTGCGATCTTTCAGTTGGTGGTGCCACGACAATACTCCGCGATGGTCGGCAGGATCATCGGGCAAGGTTGTTGTCAACATAGGTTCTCCATTTATCGATATTGTGATTTTAGAAGGAAAAAGTTTTTCGTCCGTCATGGGGTAAGAGTTTGGATTGCCACTTGGTGAGGCTTTTCCGCCCAACATAAAATTCACATCGGTTTTTTCTTTTTGGTCGCGGTCTTTTACAAACAATTCCTTGGCCGATAGTTCTATGAGGAAATAGGTTTCCTTCCATGCATTCAAGTCAATGTTATTGTTTACTTTGATTGCGTATTCAAAAAAACCATTGCCCGCCCCATTTACTTTTAGCCCTTCCAAAACGTTCCATTGTTTTTTGCTCCATTGCGCTTGGGTGAATGCAGCGGGGGTCACCGATATGATTTCCGTTTTAGGAAGTTTGCTTTCCGATAAAATTTCCAGGTGCATGAAATTCCTGTTCAGCACGGTTCCTTTCATGTCCTCCAATTGTAGCGTGAGCATGGCCAGCCCACGTGTGTCAGGAATTTCCAGCGAAAGCGATTCTAATTCTTTCTGCATGTAAGGTTGATACTCGATCAGTTTTGAAGCCGGTGTGGTCGATGAAGTTTCTCCAATGGCATTGGTCAGTTTCAATTGATAGGAAAGTTTTAGTTGCTTTCCATGATCCACACTTGTCATGGATGAAAGATAGAGTGGAACCTTTACGGTTTCTCCACCCTGCACCGTTTTGCAAATTTCATTGCCTGTGGAAATATACACGGCCGCATGCAGGTCGTTGAGTTTCATGCCGGGCATCAGTTCTTCCAGGCCGGTGAATTTTTTTGTGCGATCAAAGCGCCAGTAGCCGTTCCATTCGTTGATCACATCATGATGCTCTGTGTAAAGCCAACCCGCCACTTCTGGATATTTTCTAAACGTGTTCATCATACGGTGATAGTCCCAGCTCCAGTCCACATCGCCCGTGCTGCCATCATAGCCCCACACATTGCCGCACTCCGAATTTATTTTCGGCTGCTTGCCTTGCTTAAAGCCCGTTTCAAATTGATACGTACTTCCTTCGAACGAATTTTCGGTCAGGCTTTTTAATTTTTCTTCCCACTCCCAACCGGGCAGGTAATCATGAAAAGAGTTGATGTCGGTTTGTGTGTGGCCCGCCCCGCAGCATATCGAATTGTCTTCTACCAATCGTGTTGGGTCTAAAGATTTCGCCAGATAATACATAGACGAAACCCACAGTTGAGTTTCGGGCAGATAGTTGCCCACACGCTTTCCGTTTTCTTCGGTGTGCGTGCGCAAGCCCCAGGTTTCGTTGAAGAGTATCCACGAAAAAATGGAGGGATGGTTGAAGTCGCGCTTCACCATGTCGCGAAAAGTGCCTTCGGCTTCGCGTTGCATTTTTGCATCGGGGTCGCCCCAGCTATTGGGCAAGTCGGCCATTACGAGCACACCGAGCTTATCGGCCCAGTATAGTTTGCGCGGTATCTCTGTTTTGATATGCGGGCGTATGCCATTGAGTCCGATCGACTTGCTGAGTTCAATTTCCTTGCGCATAAATTCATCCGTGGGAAATGTGTAAAAGCCTTCCGGGTGATACGATTGATCCAGCGTAAGCTGAAGATAAATGGGTTTGTTGTTCAGTGCCACGTAAGGAAATTCCGTGCCAGGGAGATTAACCACGGAAATTTTCCTCATGCCAAAATAAGTGTGCACCCTATCATCGCCATAGCTAACATCAACTTCGTAGAGATACGGATCGTCCAGCGACCACAGGTGAGGATGGGGCATGGCCACAGAGAAAATAAATTTGTCTTTTCCTTTGGGCACTGTTACCTCTTTGGTGATTTGCAAAGGAAAATTTTTTATCGACACAGAAAGTTTGGTATCTGCTTTGGCTTCGGTGGGCAGATAGGCCGTGACGGTCACATGCTCTTTATCAATATCCGGATTGAAATGAACTGCATCGACATATTCGTTTCCTCGGGCTTCCACATACACCGTTTGCCAGATGCCGCGTGCGTTGCCGTAGCCTTGCTTCCCGTAAAGGGTAAAGTCCCTTCGCTTGTCATCAACACGAATTATTAGTTTTTGTGGTTGGCCATAGTTAAGATGCTCAGTTAGCTCAAACGAAAAAGGTGTGTAGCCGCCCTGATGGGTGCCCAGAAATTTTCCATCTAACCATACGGTGGTTTCCCAATCCGATGCACCAATGGTAAGAAATGTCCGTTTGCTTTTCCAGTCGGGGCTTATGGTGATCTCTCGTTTGTACCACGCAACATCGGCTTTGTCTTTTACGCCCGACAACTGCGAGCCCCACGGAAAGGGCACGGTGATTTTATGTGCGAACGCGGTGTTGCCTTCATTCCATTTTTTAGAAATGCCCTGATCGAGGGAATCAAATTCAAATTGCCAAACGCCATTTAGGTTTTGCCATTGAGCTCTTTCAAAATCGGGGCGCGGGTGTTCGGGAAGGGGAATGGTTTGAGCGAACAAATGAGTGAATGCAACAAAGCAAAAGGCGAGGAGGAGTGAATAAGATTTTATCATAGGTGATAGGATTAATAGGTGGCAGTAGGCAGCAAGTAGTAGGCAGTTATTAGGTTTGTGTTAAGCATAATGTGACTGTTGAAATTGACAGATTACAAATCTACAACCTACCTGCCGATAGACAAGTTGACAAAATAGGGAACGGTTTGATATATATTGTCAATTGCTTTTTGTCAATTCCTAAAGCATTCTCAGTACAGCCTACTGCAATCCGCCTACTTTTTAGAAACAACAATCGGCAACCTCACCACCGAAGGATATTTTTTTGAATGATGGATTTGATTGTGCGCCACAATACCGTTGGCCTCATCATAATTATTTCCGCCTGTGTTCAGGTTGCGCTCAAAGCGTGGAAAGTTGCTGCTGGAAACCTCTATGCGCACCCGGTGGCCGGCCGGAAAATAATTGCTGGTGGACATGGGTGTCAATTTTACTTTGTAAACATTTCCCTTTTCCATAAACACCTCTTTGTCGTACCCATCGCGGTAACGCACACGCTGAATGGTTTCATCTAAGTTATAGGCTTTGCCATCTGGGTAAACATCAATCAGTTTAATGGTAACGTCCGTGTCTTTCACATCCGAAGATAAATACAAGGTTGACTCAATAAACCCGCTCACCTCCATTCCATCTTTCAAGGGCTCGGAAGTATAAACCAAAATATCATTGCGCAATTCCATTTCCGATTGATCAAACGCACCTCCGGTGATGGCAGTGCCAATGCAACAAACATTGCCACCATTGGAAGAAACGGGATTGGCGGGATCATAAACAAAAGCATCAGGTTTGTCTGTGGAGGGTGCCTTATCAACTAACAGGCCATCGCCATTGAGCGTGTTGGCTTTGCCTTCGCTGCTCAGAAAATAATCGGTCATCACTGCGGAGGCAGGAGGCCAGGCATCGGACGCTTGCCAGGTGTTGCTGCCCATAGTAAAATATTTTACACGCGGGGTGGTTTTCTTGAAATCATTTTGCTCGCCCTTCAATAGCATGTCAAACCAACCCCAGGTCAGTTCATCATAATTCAACCGGGCATCGCCCATGCTGCGCTCACCTACTATCGTGTTCTCGGTAGCCCGCTTGTAGGCACAGTGAAGCGTGGGGGCAATGACCAGATATTGGTTGTCGGCAATTTCTTTGTTCGGGTTTTTGCGCACGTGGTTGAACAGCGCCAGGTTGGGGCTGGAAGACACATCGTACCACGACACAAACCAGTAGGCCGGCACATTCAGCGGCATGTTGTCGTGATAAAGGCCACCTTGAAACCAGGCCCGATCGTTTGGTTTGCGCACGATCATTTTATCATACACTCCTGTTTGGCCGCTTACATTTTTGATAATATCCTGAACGGGCAAATGGCGCAATGCCTGCGACCAATCAACCTTTGGCATTTCCGTGGCCATGTCGTAGAAGCGTTGCACACGCACTAAATCTTTTTGGGAAATATTTTTTGGGAAGGTGGGGCGAAAAGCATCGTTCTGTGTTCCATACAACCACGATGTGAAAAGCATTTGCTGTGCACCACCGCGGTACCAATTGCCTTGCTCATAAAATTCTCCCACACGGCCAACACCGGCACCAAACCCTTGCGCTATCATTGCCGCGAGGGCCGGGTGGTTGAGCGAGGCCGAAGCCATTTGCCACTCGGCCGTGGATGAACAACCGATCAATCCGATTTTTCCATTCGACCAGGATTGCTTCGACATCCATTCAAATGCATCGTAGCCATCGGTGGTGGGTGTGCCGAGAATATCCCATTCACCTTCGCTGAAAAATCTTCCCCGCTCATTTTGCACCACGTAGGCATAGCCGCGCTCCACCGCTTTGTGCGCTTCTTCCAAGGTGCGTGTTCGCATTTCACCGTCTCCCCAGGTGTTGAAGTTGTAGGGCGTTCGCGAAAAAACGATGGGCACTTTGCCATTTCCTTTAGGGCGATAGATGTCGGTGGCCAACCGTTCGCCATCGCGCATGGGCATCATCACCTTTTGATCGATGATGGCAATGGCTTCTAATTTTTTATAAACATCAATGGGTTGTTGCGACCACAAAAAAACAGGTGAGGCAAGCAGGAGAAGGAGTATGTAAATTTTTTTCATAAGGCGTTTATTACAGAATTTGATTTTAAGGTAGTCATCAATTGATAATTGACAATGGGTAATTTTATATTCGGATTTTTATTAAAGGTTTGGCATGTTTCATCCTGCCAAAGCGGGCAACCTTAGTAGAAATTTATATGGGGAGACGATGTTGGACAAATGAAAACCTTAGTAGAAATTATAGCCTACAACAAATCCAACCTTATTATTGGAGCAATTGCAATGTACCTCCAGTTATTTTATTTTCATTGAGTAATTACTATGCCTGCGCATACGCACAACTTTTCCGCTGGCATCAATATCAAAAACAATTTCTTCGCCCAACGTTTTATCGCTGCGCACACGCTTAAAGGTATTGCCCTCTATATGGCGCAACATGGTCATGTCTTCATCCGGGTTGGTGGAAGGAAAATTGAGCATGGCCAATTCGCCATACCACGGGGTTATCAATAGTTCGGAGCCCCACGGTTGTTGCGAATAAATGCCGGCAAATTTTGTTAGGTCCACACCTTCTTTTATCAATTGTTTCTCTTTGGGGATTTTGGAAATCAGTTCGCGTATTTCTTTTGTAAAAAACTCCGGACTTTCACCCCCGGCATTGATCATCACGCTGTAGGCCATTTTTTCTTTTGGGTCAAGTTGCAGTGTGGTGCGATACCCAGGACAAGAACCTCCATGACCTACCAGGGTATTGTTACCTTCTTTTGAAACAGAAAATCCAAGGCCCCACGAAGTTGTCCAATCGGGATCTATCCATTGCACCCGTTGCATTTCTTTGAGTGTGGATGCCTGGAGAAGTTCAACTCCACCTTTTTCCATCAATCGAAATTGCCAGGAGGCAAAGCGGCTCATGTCTTCCACCGTGGAAGAAAATCCCGCGGCAGCGGTAATGCCCCGCGCATCAAATAATTCCACAGGCTCCCGGCTGCCGTCACGTTTCAAGGCACTGTAACCAATGGCCAATTTTTTTCCAAACTCAGCAGCGGGCAAGTAAGGATGTGTTGACGCAAGCTGCAATGGCTTTAAAATTTTTTCTTCCACATAGTCGTTGTATTTCTTGCCCGAAACTTTTTCTACGATTTCGCCCAGCAGAGTCAACCCAAGATTGCTGTATTGAAAATAGGTGGAAGCTGGATATAGCGTTTGCTGATCTTTTAATTTACTGTTTATTTTTTCTAAGCTCGGAAATGGAAAATCAGGGCCTGTCCAATACGGATAATCGGATTCTCGTGGCAACCCTGATGAGTGTGTTAACAGGGATCGAATGGTGATGGGGCCACTGTCTTTGAATTGTTGTTTTAGAGGGAAGTCTTTAAGAATAGTTTCGATGGGGTCGTCAAGCCGCAGTTTGCCTTCATCGTAAAGTTGCATGATGGCAATGGCAGTGAACAATTTGGAGATGGAACAAATTGAATAAACGGTGGAAGGTGTAGCGGGTACTTTATTGGTTACGTTGCTCAGCCCATAGGCTTTGCTCCAAAGTGTTTCCTGATCTTTTGTGATGGAGGCCGATAGCCCCGGCAAATGTTTGTAGTCGCGCTCGGCTTCTATCCAGCGGTCAAGCAGGCGCAGTGCGTCTGAGTAATCTGTTGAAATTTTTTGTGCCATTGCAGCGGTACTGCCGCACACGAAAAGGAGGATATATATTTTCTTCATGGTTATGTGGGTTTCTACATTCTAAATTCAAAACTAAACTCCTTTCAACTCGTATATTCTGACTTCCGATTTCAAACTCGATTTCAAACTCAAAACCAAACTCCTTTCAACTCGTATATTCTGACTTCCGATTTCAAATTCAATTTCAAAACTAAACTCCTCCTAACTCCTATATTCTGAATTCTAACTTCTGACTTCTGACTTCTATCTCCTAACTACTAACTCCTAACTCCTAACTACTATCCTCTTCGCCCTACACCTTCACCAATCCCCTCCGTATCGCCTCCAGCACCATGCCGGTGCGGCTTTGCGCATGCAGTTTGGTAAACAGCGATTGGCGGTAGCCGTCAACGGTGCGCCCGCTTAAATTCATAGCATCGGCAATTTGTTTATAGGTAAGGTCGCTGGTGGCATGCTGTAGAAATTCCCGCTCATGGTCGCTTATATGAAAAGCCGTTTCAGTTTGGTTACTGAGCAGCAGTTGCATCAGGTTGGCATCTTTCAAGCCGGAGTTGTAATAATTTTTTGTATAAATTTCTTTTAGTGCTATTTCCAGTTCATCGGGGTGAATGTCTTTGAGCAAGTAAGAGCAGCAGCCCGCTTTGATCATGTCTATTACGGTTTGCTCTTTGTCGTTCATGGAGAGGGCTACTAATTTTATGGTGGGATGCGCCCGGTGCAACCACTTCGCAGTTTCCACGCCATTCATCACGGGCATCTCTACATCTATCAGCATGATGTGGGGCAGGGTAGGGGAAATTTTTAATTTTTCCTGTAGGTCTTTGCCGTGGCATGCTTCCACGGTTACAGCAAAACCAGGAAAGCTGTTCAGCAGCAGCGTGAGCGACTTGAGGAACAGCTGGTGATCGTCAACTAAGCCAATGTTAATGTTCATAGTGCAGGGGTATATCAATGGTAACGGTTGTGCCGGTGGGCCCCGACTTCCAGTGTGCCGTGCCGCCCATCAGTGACACGCGGTGTTTCATGTTCAATATGCCAAAGCCGTGCTTCGCTTCATCGGTTGCATCAAATCCGCTTCCGTTGTCTTCAATAGAAGTGTGCAGTGTGGTCTCATGTTGGTTCACGGCTATGAAAATTT
>JAYVAI010000351.1:0-3395 GCA_043751075.1 Cyclobacteriaceae bacterium
GGCCCTGAGATTGAAGACGACTGGCATAATTTTACCGCGTTGAATTTCCCTGAGAACCATCCCGCCCGCGAGATGCAAGATACTTTCTTTATAGAAAAAAGTCCGGATGTGCTTCTTCGTACGCATACATCCAACGTGCAGGTTAGGTTGATGAAAAACAGGAAGCCGCCCTTGCGCGCCATCATGCCAGGCCGGGTGTATCGCAATGAGGCAATCTCGGCCAGGGCCCATTGCTTCTTTCACCAGGTGGAAGGATTGTATGTGGACAAAAACGTTGGCTTCTCAGATTTGAAACAAACACTGTATCACTTTGCCAAGGAGATGTTTGGCAAGGACACTAAAATACGGTTGCGCCCCTCCTACTTTCCCTTCACTGAGCCGAGTGCCGAAATAGATATATCCTGTTTGATCTGTCATGGCAAAGGATGTAACGTTTGCAAATACTCAGGCTGGGTTGAGATTGCCGGCTCGGGCATGGTGCACCCCAATGTGCTGCACAATTGTGGAGTTGATCCTGAAGAATATACTGGCTTTGCATTTGGAATGGGCATAGAGCGCATCACCATGTTGCGATATAGTATCAACGACCTGCGCTTGTTCTCCGAAAACGACATCCGCTTTCTCAAGCAATTCAAGGCAGTCATATAATTTATTGTTGAATGAAATGGCTAAGATGCGCTACACCCAATGGGATGATGATCTAGGCCATTCCATGTGACCTTAAAAAAATAAACATTAACACATGAATGTGCCCTTTGCCGACCTGGCCGCTCAATACAAAAATCTAAAGCCCGAGATTGATAAGGCAGTTGGCGGTGTGCTTGATTCCGGCAATTATGTGGGGGGTGCCCACGTGAAAAATTTTGAAAAAGAATTCGCTTCTCTTTGTGGCGCAAAAAACTGCATAGGTGTTGGCAATGGCACCGATGGACTTTTCTTATCGCTCAAAGCCCTTGGCATAGGCCTTGGCGATGAAGTGATAACGCCCGCATGGAGTTGGATTTCCACTTCTGAAGTAATTACAATGACTGGCGCGCAACCGGTCTTTGCTGACGTGGATGCAAACCATTTTACAATTACGGCCAAGAACATAAAAGATAAAATCACTCCACGAACAAGAGCAGTGATTGCCGTTCATCTTTACGGACAAGTTGCTGAAATGAAAGAGATGAAAGAATTGTGCGATCATTCAACTATTTTTTTGATAGAGGATTGTTCGCAGGCTCATCTTTCATCTGAACTTGGTGTGATGACAGGTGGGACAGGCGATTGTGGTGTGTTCAGTTTCTATCCCACCAAAAATCTTGGGGCATTGGGCGATGCAGGTTGTGTAGTGACCCATCAAGATCAATTGGCCGAAAAGGTAAGACGGCTAGCCAATCATGGCGGGTTGAGCAAAGACGATCACTTGATTGAAGGCTTTAACAGTCGCATGGACACTATGCAAGCCGCTGTGCTCCATGTTAAGTTGAGGCACCTCACTGTGTGGAATGCCCGAAGAATCAAAAACGCTCAGTTGTATTTTGAAAATTTATCAGCGATAAAATCAATATGCCTGCCGCAAGTAAGAAAAAGCACGGTTCATACATTTCATTTATTCGTTATCCGGGTTGATCAACGTGATGAACTGAAAATTTTTCTTGAGAGCAAAGGAGTGCAAACATTGATACATTACCCCAAAGCATTGCCGTACGAACCAGCGTATGATTATCTAAAACATAAAGCGGAAGATTTTCCTGTTTCCAATCAACTTCAACGCACCGTTTTGTCCCTCCCTATTTCTCCTGAGATTTCGGAAGGGCAAATTTTGTACGTATGCCGCATGATCAAGGAATTTTATGGAACATAAAATTAAAACCGTTGCCATAGTGGGTGCGGGCACCATGGGCCAGGGCATTGCCTTATCCTGTGCCTTGGCGGGATATGATACGCTGCTTTTTGATGTCAACAAAGATTTTAGCGAAAAGGCACTTCAACGGATCAGGCAGACAGTTGAGCAATCCATATCAAAGAATAAATTATCGATGGAAGCTGGTGAGGGGGCATTGAACCGTATCTCGCAGGTAAAGCATTTCTCTGAGTTGAAAGCTGACTTGGTTATAGAAGCTGTTGTGGAAAATCTCGAAGTAAAGCAAAAATTGTTTCTTGAATTGGAAAGTATAAATCCACCAACGACAATATTCGCCACAAACACATCGTCCATTTCCATCAGTCAAATTGCTTCTGTTTTGCAAGACCCATCCCGGTTCATCGGCCTTCATTTCTTCAATCCGGCCAATGTGATGAAGTTGGTGGAGGTGATTTCTGGTAAACTTACTCATCCGGAAATAGTTGTTAGGTTGAGAGATTTTTCAAAATCATTGGGCAAAATTCCGGTGGAGGCAAAAGATTCTCCCGGCTTCATCGTTAACCGGGTAGCTCGTCCATTTTATTTGGAGTCGCTAAAGTTATTGGAAGAAGGAGCAACGGGCGTGGAAGGCATTGATAAATTGTTGCGCTCATCGGGATTTAAAATGGGGCCATTTGAGTTACTGGATTTGATTGGCATTGATGTGAATTATGCGGTTACTGTTTCGGTGTATGAACGTTTCAACCGAAACCCAAAATTCAAACCGGGCAAAATCCAAAAAGAGAAAGTTGACAAGGGATTTTTGGGACGAAAAACAGGAAAGGGGTTTTATGATTACGATAGGAGTTAGGAGATAGGAGTTAGGAGTTAGGAGGGTGGGTTTGAGTTTGTATTTGAGTTTGAGAAGGGTATGATCCAAAAAATTAGATTATTCGTTTTGTTGGTTGTGGTCATGGCTTGCAGCCGCGATCTTTCTGATGACTCCATTCCTTTTGCTTCGTTTAGCGACATAGTCATTAACCTGAACTTGCCAGAATTCATAAGCCTGCGCTCGGATGGCGGCCACAAAGAAATAAATGGTGGAGTAAGAGGGATTATTTTATACCGACAAAACTCGGCCACCTACTTAGCATACGAGCGCAACTGTTCATTTCGGCCTAACGAAGCCTGCGCTACGGTGGACGTTCACACGTCAGGTTTGTTTATGATTGACTCCTGCTGTGGCTCCAGTTTTAATTTTTCGGATGGCAGCCCAACGGGTGGGCCAGCGTGGAGGGAATTGGCGCGCTACCGCACACAACTTTCGGGTTTAGTACTTACCATCAGCAATGATGTAGTTAACTAGAAAAAATTTCATATAGTTGGCTCACGCAAAGGAGCAAAGTGCGCAAAAGGAAATTCAAAGAGCGGCCCTTGAAAAACTAAATTCCTTTTCTAAGGTTGCTATTTTTCTTGCTGTAAAGGAAGTAGATAAATAACCCGACCACCATCCAGACCAATGCGGAGATAAGGGTTTCTTTTCCTAAAGAGATTATCATACCTGAAC
>JAYVAI010000352.1:0-3387 GCA_043751075.1 Cyclobacteriaceae bacterium
TCGAAACATCCTGCATCCGCCCAATCGCCTTCTTTTGAAACTCGGCATCGCCCACCGCCAGCACCTCATCCACAATTAATATTTCAGGTTCTAAAAAAGCAGCCACGGCAAAGGCCAACCGCACCTGCATGCCCGAGGAGTAGCGCTTCACCGGTGTGTCTATATACATTTCCACTCCGGCAAAATCTATGATCTGCTCAAGTTTGCTTTGTATTTCGGTGCGGGTCATGCCGAGCAAGGTGCCGTTCATGAAGATGTTTTCGCGGCCCGTCATTTCAGGATGGAAGCCTGTGCCTACTTCGAGCAGGGATGCGATGCGGCCTTTAACCTTTACGGCTCCGGTGGTGGGTGTGGTGATGCGGGAAATTATTTTGAGCAGGGTGCTTTTGCCGGCACCATTGCGGCCTATGATGCCCACTACTTCGCCCTGGTTAACGGAAAAGTTTATGTCTTTCAGTGCCCACACACTATCGTCCTTGCCTGCTTTTTTGGTGCGGTCGTTTACCTGGCCTATCCTGGAATAAGGGTCTTCCTTGCCGCGAACGTTGGCCCACCACCGGTTGAGGTCTTTGGAGATGGTGCCCGTGCCCACCTGGCCGAGGTCGTATAGCTTGCTAAGGTTTTCTACGCGGATTACTTCCATTTATTTAATTCAGCTTCAGGGTTTTAAAACTTCATCATTCTATATTCGTTAATCATCATTCTACATTCAAGTCCGGCCTGCCCGTAAGCTAAGGAATATGTAAATGATGAATGTTGATTTTAGATTTTCGAAGTAGTTGTCCGGCAATCGGGCAAGGTATGTAATCCTACCGTTTTAATAGTTTCCAATGGCCTGCTTTTTCGGTGCCTATCCTTTCCAACAACTTTCTTTTTTTCAACTCTTCTATGTCCCTAAGCACCGTCCTTTTGGTAACCTTCAATCGTTTGGCCAATTGCAGGGCAGATATCCGGTTGTTCTTTTGCACAGCTTCCAATATTTTGTCCAACCGGGTATCGGTGACATTATCAGTGACATCGGTGACATTATCGGTGACACTATCGGTGACATTATCGGTGACATCATCGGTGACATCGGTGACATTATCGGTGACATCGGTGACATTATCGGTGACATTATCGGTGACATCGGTTATGTTATCAATGGCATCAGTGGGCAATGGAACTTCGGTTATAAATAGATCTTCTTCCCTGAACGTAGGTAGTTTTCCCGAATAAGGTTTGAGGTAACGGAACACATTGCCAATACCAGTTCCCAAGTCTTCGGCCCTGGCCATTTGGACAAAAAATTTTGCAATGTTAGGGTTCTTTGGAAAAGGCTCGAATTTGCCGGGCTCCAACTTGCCAATGAGGTGCGGTTTGTTGGCATTCCGGGTTTCAACCCTGTCACCGAAAATAATCAATGTGGCGGGATGGGCATTGGCATATTCCCTATGGATCAAAAAATTGGCAATGATCTCCCTAAAGATTTTCTCACGTAGCGAAACACGCCTGTCATCTTCCAGATAAAATTTATCGGGGAGGTGCTTGGCCACAAAATTCATGAGTATTTCATAGGCACTGATAAGATTGCAGCGTATGTTCTCCCTGTCATCGTAGCGGTACAGATCGGTTTTTCGGACCAACGCATCAATTTTATAGTGGGGCAGGGCGCTCTGAATGATTTCCTCCCTGCCAAAGAGCACCAAGGCTGCCAATGTAAAACCTTCCTCTCCGGTTTTTATATCGGTGCGGTAAAGGCCCGCAGCTTGAAAAAATTCCTTGTTGGGCAAAATAAGCCACGGATGGTTGGGGCGGTTTGACCGGATGATGGTTTTGGCCTTTTCAACAATGCCGTCAACAAAATGAGATTCGGTCAGGTACGGATAGATTAAGCCCTCGCTAAAAAACAACCGTTTGCGGAAATACATATCGCTGACTTGAGCATCTGCTTTTACTACAAAGTCGCCATCGCTGCTCCTATCAAAAACCTTTCGGTCGGTTTGATGTACTTGTGAACTTGCCGGAACAAAAACATGGATCAATTTTTTGCCTTGAAAATCAATCACAGTCGGGTGCAGCAAAAAAACCGGGTCAAGTTTAGTGGCGTTGTTGCTTAGGTCGGCAAACTGTTTGCAGATGGTTTCAGCCACCCCGCTATCAATCCCTTTTACCGTGCCGTCATCCTCTACGCCCAGCAAAATCGTTCCTCCGTTCCGGTTTAGAAAAGCACACACAGTCTCGAAAATATTTTTGGGCAAGCCTCCCTCGGCCCGCTTATACTCAACGGTAATGCCTTCCCCTTTTTCAAGAACCCTTTGTACTTCCTGTTCAGTCATTTCTAGTTAGCGCTGATTGCTGTTGTTTCTAATTGCCTCCTGTTGAATATTGATTGTTGATGCGGAGTGCCAAACACTGGCCTAAACCGTATCCATAAAATCCTTCTCTGTATAGTTAAAAACTACCAAGCCGATAAGAAATATGGCAACCGTAATTCCAAAACTTAAGGCCAGATGACTAAGTTGAAAATCTCCTGTTCCTAAAAAAGCTGTGCGAAAACCTTCCAGTACAGGAGTCATTGGGTTCAATACAATCCATATCTTATATTTTTCGGGCACCGCTGAAAGTGGGTATATAACTGGTGTTGCATACATTAGCAACTGCACACCAAACTGGATAAGGAAAACCAAGTCGCGGTATTTTGTTGTGAGTGATGTAAAAAAAATTCCCAAGCCCAATCCAAGCAAACCCATTATCAGCACCATGATTGGCAAATACCATAAAACCATGGTGGGGTGAAGTTCATAGCCGGTAATAAGGAAGAAAATATAAATGCCCATGAACAACAACAACTGGATGACAAATTTTAACATCCCCGAAATAACTTTAGAGAGGGGCACTACCATGCGCGGAAAATATACTTTACCAAAAAGCCCGGCATTCTGAACAAAGGTATTGGATGTGCTATTGAAGCAATCGGCAAAATAATTCCAAATGATGGTGCCACTGAGGTAAAACAAAACAGGAGGCATACCATCAGTAGAAATACCAGCTATGCGACTGAAGACGATAATGTAAACAAGGGCAGTGAGTATAGGTTGGATAAAAAACCATAACGGCCCCAGTATTGTTTGTTTGTAGAATACTACAAAATCCCGTTTCACGAGCATGAATAGCAAATCTCGATAACGCCATATATCGTTAAGCTGCATGGAGAACAGGTTTTTTTTTCCTGTGATCACCAAGTCCCACTTTTCGGCTTCAATTTCTTTCGTTTGAATCACTTATTCGTTTTTAACAATGCCACTAAATCTCATGATTTACAAAACGCTAATCTAAACTTTGCCATTCTTGCCCATGTCTTCTTCATAATATCCATATCCGTAGCCGCTATAACCCATACCATAC
>JAYVAI010000353.1:0-3385 GCA_043751075.1 Cyclobacteriaceae bacterium
AACATTTTTAATGATCGTAATAGCGAACTGTATTCGATCGGTGGCATTGACTTGCCAACTGCTTTACCGTCAGGATTTGAAACAGATCACTCTCTGGAAGTAGTGCACAACAACTATGAAGACCCCATTATTGGCAGCGATCAACGAAAAGAAATTTATGCAAAGGGCGTGGGGTTGATTTATAAAGAGATCACCCAACTGCAATATTGCACGGCCAATTGCCCAGCGCCAAAGCGGATAGACAAAGGGCTCATTTTTGTTCAGACCCTGAAAGAGCATGGACAGAATTAGCCTAACAACATTTTTCTTCATGCTTGCTGTTCTTTCGGCCGGGGCACAAGCAAACCAATACTTTATTTCTTTTAAGGATAAAACAGGCACACTCTTTTCTGTTTCGGAGCCGGGCAAATTTCTTTCGGCTAAAAGTATTGAGCGGAGGCAACGGCAAGGGATCACAATCACGGTGGAAGACCTTCCGGTAAATCCGGGTTATGTAAGCCAGATAAAATCGGCCGGGGCAACTATTTTCTTTGCCTCTCGCTGGTGGAATGGCGTGGTGGTGGAAGCAAGCCCGACAATGATCGGCAACATTGCTGCTCTGCCGTTTGTGAGCGCAGCCTTGTTGATTGCCCCCGGTAAAAAAAATATTGGTGGCCGTATCTCAACTACAAAACAAAAGAAAAATTCCAGTGCCGATTTGCCTGTCAATCAAGTTCAATTGCAACAACTTGGTTTGGATGAAATGCATGCACTGGGTTATCGTGGCGAAAATATCAACATCGCCATTTTCGACAGCGGGTTTATTGGTGTGGATGTGACGTCACCATTTTCAACTTTGTTTGCGGAGAACCGCATCAGGCAAACTTTCAATTTTGTAAACAACAACGCGCTGGTTTATAAAAAAGATGATCATGGCACCGAAGTCCTTTCCGTGATGGCGGCCTTTGCGCCCGGCTCATATACGGGCGGTGCGCACAAAGCAAATTATTTTTTGTTCCTCACCGAAGACGTGGGCAGTGAATATCGCATTGAAGAATATAACTGGACCATTGCAGCCGAGCGTGCCGATAGTGCTGGCGTTGACATCATCAATTCCTCCTTGGGCTACAACCAATTCGATGATCCTTCGATGGATTATGCCAAGGCCGACCTGGACGGAAAGAAAGCAGTGATCACCCGTGCAGCACGCAAAGCCATTGAGCGGGGGATTATCGTTGTGAGTAGTGCCGGAAATGAAGGAGGCAATTCTTGGAAATTGGTTACGCCCCCTTCGGATGCAGAGGGCATCTTGGCAGTGGGTTCCGTTAGCCGTGTGGGTTCATTAAGTTCCAGTAGCTCGCAAGGGCCCACGGCCGATAGCAGAACAAAACCTGATGTAGTGGCACTGGGTGTGGGCACCAGCGTGATAAAATCGAATGGCTCTGTGGGCACGGCCAGCGGCACTTCCCTTGCCAGCCCGTTGGTAGCGAGCCTGGCAGCCGGTGTATTGCAAGCCTATCCGTTGCTTAGCGCAGAAGAAATTTACAATGCCATTATCAACTCTGCTGATCAGGCATTCCGTCCTGATAACTTAAAGGGATACGGCCTCCCAAATTTTCTTGCCATCAAAAATTATTTAGAAAGTTTTAAATCGCAGCAGGTAATAAGTGTTTATCCCAACCCGGTAACCCACAACAGCATTCAGATAAAATTAAAATCACTTACCGATGCGCCTGTTTATATTTCCATCTACGACTCGCAAGGAAGGCTGGCTGAAGAATTTAACCGACAGCTCACCTGGCTAAACAACCCATTGGAGTACAATCTATCCAAACTTCTGCCGGGATTGTATTTTATCAAAGTCATTGCAAATGGGGAGACAAGTGTGATGAAATTTGTGAAGCTGTAGTATGTGGCAATTGATAATAAATCTCATGGGACTTTAGTCCCAAGCACAAAACTGTCGTACAGCGGCCAACCACCCCACCCACCATTTCAATTAAGGGGACTTCTAATAACTCACGAATGAATACAAATAGAACGCTGATGACACTGATTGGGCAGATTATCGCTGATAAAATAATAATTTATCATAATCATCTGCGTCATCTGCGTTCCATTATTAGTTTTTAGAGATGCGCTTAAACCAATATCTTTGGGCAACAAAACAATCCTACATTAAATGCCAATCATAGCACCCTCCATTCTCGCTGCCGACTTCGCCAATCTGGAACGCGAAGTAACCATGATCAATGAAAGCCTGGCCGACTGGATTCATATTGATGTAATGGACGGTGTTTTTGTGCCTAATATTTCGATGGGCACTCCTGTGGTAGAAGCAATAAAAAAACATGCTAAGAAACCGTTGGACGTGCACTTGATGATCGTAAATCCTGAACGCTACATAGAAGTATTTCATAAAGCGGGTGCGGAAATATTGACTGTGCATCTTGAGGCCAGCACACACCTTCACCGCACGGTGCAACAAATAAAAGTTACAGGCATGAAGGCCGGTGTGGCCATCAACCCACACAGCGATGTTTCGTTGCTCAAAGAAATCATTGCCGATGTTGACCTTGTTTGTATGATGTCGGTAAACCCTGGCTTTGGCGGACAAAAGTTTATTGAAAACACCTACCGGAAAGTGGCCGAGCTTAAAGCCTTGATTGAAAGCCGTAAATCCAAAGCCTTGATTGAAATTGATGGTGGCGTAAACCAGCAAAATGCTAAACCTTTGGTAGATGCTGGAGCCGATGTTTTGGTAGCAGGAAATTTTGTGTTCTCATCGTCCAACCCCAAAGAGGTAATCCAGCGTTTAAAAAGTATCTGAGGCAATAGGTATCAAACTTATAACCTGAAACCTGTAACCAATATGCGATACAATTCATTCCTTCTTCTCATTGTGTTTGTTTCTTGCGCCCGCACGGTGTCACGGATTGATCCAAACCAGCAAATAGATTTAAGTGGCCGTTGGAATGATTCCGATTCACGTCAAGTGGCCGATAAGATGACTTCTGAATTGCTGGGCAGTGCTACCTTTAAAGACTATGCAAAAGTGCTGGGCAAAAAGCCTGTTATTGTTGTCGGGCAAATACGCAACAAAACAAGCGAACACATTGACGCCAATAACTTTATCAAAAAATTTGAGCTGGCTATTTTCAATTCTGGCCTGGCCGATATGGTGGAGTCGGATGCCTTTCGGGATAAGTTGCGCCTGGAGCGTGCACAACAACAAGATTTTTCAGATCCCGCTACCGTGGCCAAGTGGGGCAAAGAAGTAGGGGCCAACCTCATGTTGTTTGGGGAAATGAGTTCTGAAACAGATGTTTATAACAAGAACAAGGTGGTGAATTATGTGACCACGCTCTTTCTCACCGATATGGAAACCAACAAGCGTGTGTGGTAT
>JAYVAI010000354.1:0-9024 GCA_043751075.1 Cyclobacteriaceae bacterium
TTTGTAGGGTCTCAATCTGTTCGTATAGTTTTTCTTTGTTTATCATGGCTTTGGGGTTTTTTAACCAAAGTTAACAATATGCATTTTGTCGTACACCCGAATATAATGGCTGAGAAAGAAATAAATACCGAAAGCGTGAATGGCGCACCGTTGCAAATGAAAGACGTTGTTTTGCAGCGTTCGGAATTGATGGAGGAGATTGTTTCAACAGGCCGGGGTTTTTGATTCGTTGGGGGAATCTTTTTTTTATGCTGATCTTATTACTGATCGGCATTGCTTGCTGGTTCATCAAATACCCAGACACCATTCAGGCTCCGGCAAAACTAACTTCACTCAATGCCCCCAAGCCGGTGGTAAGTTTGGCTGGGGGCAAACTTATTAAATTGAGCATAGCCGAAAACCAATGGGCCAGCAAGGGTCAGATTTTAGGATATATCGAATCAACGGCCAGGCACGAAGAAGTTTTGAAAATAGCAGTAACATTGGATACCATTCAACTGCTGATTGCCAGCGAAGAGGTGGATCAAATTGTAAAATACTTCTTGAACACTTCCACACAATTTGGTGAATTGCAAACTTCCCATCAATCATTTTTGCAAGCGTTTCTATCTTTTAACAATTATCTGGCCGATGGATTTTACGTGAAGAAAAAAACAATGTTGGAAAAGGATGGAGAGAACCTAAAAAAACTTTACACTAATTTGATTGAACAAAGTAAGTTGCAGGAGCAAGACTTGGCACTGGTTCAAAAAACATTTGACGCCAACCAGTCATTAAAAAATGAAAAAGTTATTTCTGATTTTGACTATCGGCTTGAGCAGAGTAAGCTGATCAACAAAAAACTATCGTTGCCACAAATCCGCTCGGCCATGATCAGTAACGAAACCCAGCAAGCAGAAAAAGAAAAGGAGATCATGGAATTGCAAAACACCATCAACCAACAGAGTCAAATTTTTCAACAATCACTTAACACATTCAGAAGCCAGTTGGCTGAATGGAAAATGCGATACACACTGATAGCACCCATGGAAGGCAAAGTAGTGTTTGCTTCCTTTGTGCAAGAGAACCAGCAGCTGCAGGCCAATCAAATTATTTGCTACATCAATCCGGAGAACAGCCAATACTTTGCAGAGATCACCATCCCTCAATCCAACTTTGGCAAAGTAGCCATTGGCCAGCAGGTGTTATTGAAATTTGAGTCTTATCCGTTTCACGAATTTGGCTCCGTGATGGGAAGCATTGATTTTATCAGTCGCATACCCGGTGAGAAGGGCTACCTCGCAAAAGCGATCCTTACCAAAGGGCTTGTTACCACGTATAAAAAAGAAGTGCAATACCGCGATGGCTTATTGGCCAATGCCGAAATTGTTACTAAAGACATGCGATTGCTGGAAAGGTTTTACTACAATTTTGTGAAGCAAGTGAAGCGGTGATATTACTGTAACATTAAAGGATTCGAATTTGCTATGCGTCCATTTTGCCTGGGTTGCTACCCCTTCAAAAAATCCCCTGCGTTCCAAATCAAGCGGCCACCAAAAACAATCAGACAGATGCCTACCAATACATTGATGATTGTCATCAACCGGTTCGTGATCAGCCTGCGCAGTTTATCTGCCAGGTAGGCTTTGAGGATATCGGTGGCCAGCACGGTGGCCAACACTGTGGAAAAGAAAATAAAAAACTCAAAGCCTTTTTTGTACCCGAAGTCCAGCGAGGCAATGCTGATGGCCCCTATCCAAAAAATCAACACCATCGGGCTCATGCCATTGATGATAAATCCTTTTATAAAATAGCGGTACATTTTTTTTTCGGTGGCCACGTCCAAAGGTGCTGTCATTTTTCTTCGGCTTTTAATAGCCACATGGTATATGCCGAACAAAACCAGTATGCCTCCACCTGCGTATGCCAGGTAATAACTAAAGGTTGGGTCGTCAACGATCTGCACCAATCCAAAATAACAAATTGCCACGTACATCACATCACTGAGGGAAACCCCAAGCGACACAAGCACGCCATTGCGAAATCCTCTTTCCACACTGGTTTGGATGATCGTAAAAAATACAGGGCCGATAAGAAAAGCCAGTATGATGCCCAGCTTCAATCCATTGAATACAATTTCCATGAAGGATTATTTTTTTTAAAACCGGGGCTGACTAAAAAGTCGCTTTTGGATCGAAGTGTCATACCGGGCTTTGACCCGGTATCCGTTAGTCGCATAAAAACGAGATCGCGCCTCAAAGCCTGCCGGCAAAGGCAGGGCCGCGATGACAGCCCCGGTTGAGCTATACCGGTGGGGAAATAAATTTTTTCCATTCTTCCAATTGTCCGTCTTTCATCACACGCGGAAATTTATTCTGACCACCCACTTTGCCTTTGAATTCCATCCAATCATAAAATTTCCGGATGGGCAATACATCTACAATCACATCGCGCAAAGCCGCGCTTCGTTCCACCGCATAATCATCGTTGAGCACTTTCAAATGGTGGTCAATGCGTTCCTTTAGTTTGTTGCTGTCAACCACATCATCGGTGCCAATAAACCAATGATGGGCAAACAAGGTTTGGTGCGGAATGCCGGCCACGGCAAACTCGGGTATAACTATATTGAGTTCGTTGCTCACCAATTCAATGGCTTTGTTCATGTTATCCACCGAAAGATGCTCACCGCACAAGCTCAAAAAATGTTTCGTGCGCCCGGTGATAACGATTTCGGATTCTTCGATGGAAACAAATTTTATCACATCGCCAATCAGGTAGCGCCACGCCCCCGAACAGGTGGAGAGCAACAAGGCATATTCTTTTCCTTCTTCCACCTCGTCAATCATCATGGTCTCAGCATCCGGCTTGATTTCACCCGAAGGCAAAAAATTCTTTTCGTCAAATGGAATGAACTCATAGAAGATGCCATTGTTGAGCACGAGCCGCATCGATTTGCGCTTGGGCATGGCCTGATAGGCCACAAACCCTTCGGAAGCCAAGTAGGTTTCGATATAATAGATAGGCCGGCCAAGCAGGCGTTCAAAACCTTTGCGATAGGGATCCATGGAAACACCGCCATGCACATAGATGAGCAAGTTGGGCCAAATCTCGTGTATGTGATCAACTTTGTAGAACTCGATGATACGCTCCAACAAAATCTGTATCCAGGCGGGCACGCCTACCACAATGCCGATGTCCCAATCTTTTGCCTTCTTAACAATCTCATCCAACTTGCTTTCCCAATTTCTGTTGGAGGCAATTTTTTTTCCGGGCTTATAGAAATGCTGAAACCAGAATGGCAACCGGGCCGCCTGTATCCCGGTAAGGTCGCCTTCGAAGTAACTTCCTTTTTTATTTAAATGGGTGCTGCCGCCAATCATCAAAATGCCGGCCTCAAATACTTCTGCGGGCAAATCATATTTTGAAAGACTGATGATTTGCCGGATGCTGGTACGCTGAATGGCTTTGGTCATTTCCTTGGTTACCGGTATATGTTTGGATGAAGCCTCGGACGTGCCCGAACTAAGGGCAAAATATTTTATGCGCCCTGGCCAGCAAATATTCTTGGCTCCTTTCAACGACAACTGCCACCAGTCTTTGTAAATTTTATTGTAATCGTGAATGGGCACGCTCTCTTTATAGGTTTGATAAAAATCTTTATGCCCTCTCCTGAACTGGGCCAATATGCGGGGGAAATCATAATATTTGCCAAACTCGGTCTGGCTGGCCGTGATCATGAGTTCCTTGAGTTCTTTTTTTTGCAGTTCGAAAGGTGAGGTAAACTCTTGCTCCAGGTTTTCGCGAAGTTTAATTCCTTTTTTGAGCAACGTTCCAAGTATGGCCATAACTTTGTTTGAAAAATCAAATCGTAAAATTACATAACGACTTCAAAAAATAAATGACCATTAAAAGTAACATTAAAGATTTGAATGAGGAACTGCCACAGGCAGCCAAGCTGATTGCGGTAAGCAAGACCCAGCCCATCGAAAAAATACAGGAGGCGTACGATGCGGGGCAACGGCTCTTTGGCGAGAACAAGGCCCAGGAAATGATGGCCAAGCACACGGCCTTGCCACAAGACATTGAGTGGCACATGATTGGGCACTTGCAAACCAACAAAGTAAAATACATTGCCCCGTTTGTGGCGCTCATTCACTCGGTGGATTCTTTAAAACTATTGGAGGAAATTGACAAGCAAGGAAAAAAAGCGGGCCGCATTATTTCGTGCCTGCTCCAGGTTTACATCGCCAAAGAAGAAACCAAGTTTGGATTTGATGCCGATGAAGTGGTTCCACTATTTCAAAGTGGACTATCGCACCTAAAGAATATTGAAATAAAGGGCCTGATGGGCATGGCCACGCTTACAGAAAATGAAGATATCATACGCAAGGAATTCCAGGCGTTGAAGAAATTATTTGATAGCCTTGGCCAGGCCTACCTTCCGGCCCACGTTACTATGAAAGAGCTTTCGATGGGCATGAGTGCTGATTATAAAATTGCTGTGCAAGAGGGCAGCACATTGGTGCGCATAGGCACCGCTATCTTTGGCGAAAGAAATTACACCACAAACTGATTTATGCTCTCACAGAAAAAAACACTTTTGGTAGCTTCTGGCTTGGGCTTTCTGGCCGTTGCGCTGGGGGCATTTGGTGCACACGCATTGAAACCGTTGCTTACGGAAGGAGGGCGGACCGATACATTCGAGTTGGCCGTTAGGTACCACTTCTACCATACATTGGCCATGCTTGGTGTTGCAATCCTGATGAACAAATTCCGCATATCAACACTTAAAATCAGTGCCCTGCTTTTCCTTATCGGGATTATTCTGTTTAGCGGGAGCCTCTATGCGCTTTGCCTTTTGGGAAACACAACCTTTGCGATGATCACACCCGTTGGAGGCGTTTTCCTGTTGGGCGGATGGGCAGCCATGTTCGTGGCTATTCTAAAAACCAATAAAACACATTAACGGTCCGGTTGCTTCTTTTCTAAAACGATGACACTGAAGGTAACCTGGTTTAGTGTGCCCGTTGAGTTGGAAGTTATGGTTATGACCTTGTTCTGCTTGCCCATTTTTCCGGCACTATTAAATGCCACGGAAAGGTCACCTCCTTGGCCCGGTGGTATGGGGTCGCGCGGCCAACCTTTGGGTGTGGTGCAGCCGCAGGAGACTTGCACATTGGTGATCAGCAAATCCTGATCGCCCGCGTTGGTGAAGCTGAACGTGTGCTCAACTTTGTCGCCCTGAAAAATTTCACCAAAATCATAAGTAGCTTTCTCCCAGGTTATGATCGCCCCCGATACGGCTTTTCCACCATCCTGAGCAGATGAGCTGAGGACACAACCGGCCAACACAACTAGAACAAAAATCTTTTTCATAAATCTGATCCCACCATTAATTTATATTTGAACGCAAACACTTTTATCAACGAAAAAATGTCCGGTTCCGTTTACCAAACTTTTGGAAATAAATTGCGCGTTAGGGTTTGTGGGCTCTGCATAGAAAACAATCAGTTGCTGATGGCGAACCATGCCGGCATTACAGCTGGGGATTTTTGGGCGCCTCCGGGTGGAGGCCTTCAATTTGGGGAAACTGTTGAAGCATGCCTGAAACGGGAATTTTTGGAGGAAACCGGGTTGGATATTGAAATCCAGGATTTGCTTTTCACCTGCGAGATCGTCCGTCTTCCGCTCCACGCTGTCGAGATGTTCTTCTTGACCAAAATAAAGCAGGGAAAATTAATTAGGGGCATTGACCCCGAAATGGAACAAGGGCAAATAATCCAGGACGTGAAATTTATGGCGTGGGCCAAAATTGACGGCCTAAATCCTGCCTCAAAGCATGGGATTTTCAGTTTTGTGAACGCTTCATCTAAAATATTGGATTTAAGAGGTCATTTTAAGTTATGATTGATTGTTTAAAAAGATTTAAAATATTTATAATTGCAGGCTAAACCTTTAACCCATGAACTTGACCAAAATCCTAACCGGTGTACTACTCGCAGCCAGCCTTTTTTTGGCCTATAAGCTATATCGAAGTGTGCAAGGAACCATCGAAGACCGTGAACTGATTTCCTCTACGGAAAACGCCATCATAGAAAAACTGAAACTTATAAGAGAAGCCGAAATCGTTTTCCATAGCGTAAACGGCAGATATACCAAGAACATGGACTCCCTGACCTCTTTTATCGAGAACGGTAGAGTGCCAATCATTCAGCGCAGGGAGTTGATCACCCAAGAATCGTATGGCGTGGAAAAAGTGCAGGTGATTATTGATACGCTGGGTTTTATTACAGCCAAAGAAAGGATATTTAAAAAGAACTATGCGGTAAACGCCTCCGACAACGGGATTTTTATCGGCTTCAAGGTGAAAGAGGGTGACGTGGTGATCAAAAACCAAAAAGCGTACTCCATTAAAGTTGGGGACAAAGTAAACGAACCTCCTTTTCAGGATCAGGGAACGGTAACGAAACTGGAACCGATAAGCACAGGCACCGAATTGAAAAAAGGCCAGCTCCTTTTAACCCTGTCGGAATACATCTTTAGCCCAAACACAAATTTGGCCACGTTGGGCGATGTGCCCGGCCAGCCCGGATTGAAATTTGAGATTTTTATTGGCAAGGTTGAGAAAGGCAGTTTAATGGTAGATGTAATTGAGGTGAAAGATCCAAAACCTATCAACCCAATCCGCAAAGAAAGCAACGAGGCAAAAAACAGAAAGCCGTTGCATTTTGGATCACGTTTGGATGTATCTACTTCGGGCAATTGGGAATAAAAAAACACCTTGCAATCTACCTCCATTGGCTACAAGCTGATCAAGAAGATCAAAGATGATCGGTTCGATGAAGAAAATATTCATCAACACGATCTGCTGATACAACTAAGCGTTCGCGATTTACAGATTGCCATTGTGGATTGCTCCGATGGCAAGGTATTGTTGTTTGAAGATTACGTGCTTGGCGATTTGGATTCGCATCAGGAACTGCACGGCCTTTTTCAGGCTCTGTTCGAATCACACCCCGTATTGCAGGCTGGTTTTTGGAATTCCGTAAAGGTTTCCATTAAGAACAATAAGTTTGTTCAGGTACCCAACTCATTATTTGTAGAGGAGGCCGCAGCCGAATACCTGAAGTTCAATGCGCAGATTGATCAGGAAAAAGAAGTGGTCATTTTTTGCCACAACAGCACCATCGATGCCATTACTATTTTTGCGGTGCAGAAAGACCTCGTCAACTGGCTTAAGGGTATCTACACCAATACCAAAATCCAACTTGTGCACCAATCAAGTTCGCTGATTGCCGGCACACTTCAGTATGCGGGGCAAACTCAAAAAAGCCGGCTCTATATTTATGTCGATCGGTTTAAGCTGCACATAATCTGCATCGCCCATGGCAAACTCATGTACTATAATCAGTTCGCCATCAAACAATTTTCGGATTATGTAAAATATATCATGCTGGTGATGAAGGGCCTGGGCATGGATCAGCAGACTTGCGAAATTGTGCTATGGGGCTACATTGGAAAAAGTTCGCCCCACTATCAGGAATTTGCAAAATATATACGCAACATAACTTTTGGGGCTAGGCCCACGTCATTAAAGTTTGGATACATTTTCGATGAAGTTGAGCCGCACCACTTCTTCGATCTATTCTCTGTTCAGTTGCTCAACCCACAGGCTCCATGAAACGGATCGCGCTGTTTCCAGGTTCCTTCGATCCATTTACCAAAGGGCATGAAGACATTGTTCTGCGCGGCCTCGCTTTGTTTGACGAAATAATTGTGGCCATCGGATACAACAGTGGCAAAACCCAGCGCTACTTTCCCATCGACTTTATGGTGGAGAAGATAAAAGAAACTTTTGTTGATAAACCCTCCATCTCCGTGCAAACTTATTCAGAACTAACGGCCGAGTTTGCCCGCAGGAACAAAGCGAAATTTTTGCTGCGTGGATTAAGGAACACCACCGATTTTGAATATGAAAACAGCATCTCGCAAGTGAACAAACAATTGAACCAGGAACTGGAATCCGTTTTTTTGATCACCTCCCCTCCGTTTGCTTCCATCAGTTCTTCCATCATCCGCGAAGTGCACAAATATCAGGGCGATGTTTCGAACATGATACCGTATAAACTATAGTCAGGAAAAAGTAGTCAGTAGTCAGTAGTCAGTAATCGGTAATCGGTACTGCCTACTGGTGACTGCCTACTGGTGACTGCTTACTGCCTACTTACTCACTTCGTCCAATAATCCAGCACCGTCACTTTATCGAGATGCGGTTTCAGCACTTCCACAAACGCTTGATGGTCGGGGTGCACAAGATAATCATCGCGGTCTTTGTCGCTGGCAAAGGTTACAAGGAAGCAATGCGTGAGCCCTTGATTGAGGTTTTCAGGACTTGAGTTAGTGCCCCATTCAAAAATTTTGATCAGGCTGATCTTGCCCGACAAAGCAGCAAAAGCATCTTCCACTTTTTTTACATCCTGTGGTGTGGATGCATCGGTGAATTTAAACAGCACCACGTGGCGCAATACGTTTTGTGGTTCTGTTGTCATTTGGTTTTGGGAGCAGGAAGTAAAAAACAAAATTGCAATCAGGATGAAGGTAAGGTTTTTCATAACACAAGGTTTGGTTCTGCTGCGAACCTAATCAAAAAATGATAGTAAACCAGAATTAACCGATAGAAATTTCTTTTAAATCAAAACCCTTTATAAGCGGTGGAAACACGCAAAGGCTTTTTCACATTTATTCCTATTTTTAAATCAACAATCCCTTCATTATGGAATTCAATGACAAAAACAAGCAAACCATTTTGGAATTGCTGAAAGCTGGGCAGCGCCTTGGTGCCCTTCAGTTTATTGCGAGCGAATACTCGGTATCTGCCAAAGATGCTGAAAAACTTTTGGAGGCTTTCGAAAACCAATTCAGGGATGTGGTACAGGAAAAAACAAAGCCACCCGGTTGCGTGGGTTGCTTATCGGGTGCGTTCAAATTCTTTGCCGTGTTGATGGCCCTCTTTGGGTTGGGAATAATAGCTGTTGGCTATTTTAT
>JAYVAI010000355.1:0-3373 GCA_043751075.1 Cyclobacteriaceae bacterium
TTGTACAATTTATGTACGATGTACTTCGGCCCGGGATAGTAGAGGAAAGCCCGAAGCGCGTGGATTTTGTGGGGGGACGGACTTGGAACGGATAGCCCAATGGTTCCGAAGTTTCGGGGCCAGGCCGCTAAGTATTTTTTTTCAAGCCAGAAGTGTACAAGTTATTTTGACAGTTTTACTTAGAACTTCGTGAAGTTGACTTAACGATTTCATGGGAAGAAATAGCAAGTTTATTTTGAGTTAACAATGAGTGCTCAAGAACAGCATCTTTCAACGCTTTATTGGGAGCTGGAGGATTCTCAATTGCCCGAAAAAATATTTCCCTTGCCTCATCCGTGGTTAAAACCATTTGATTTTCATTCATGGTATGATATGCGCTAATAGGTGAGCTTTTTGAAAATGCTTTGAGTTTGGTCTTCTCAACCCCCTACCACGTCCTATTCTTCAACATCTCCAGTATCTGATCTTTCGGCACGGGCAGTTCGTTGATGTGATCGTTGAGCCATTTGGAAAAATCTTTTTCGATTTCATCAGACCATCGGCTATCTATTTGCCCCGGGGTATATTTTTGTTCGCGCAAGCGCAAATGACCGAACATATCGCGCAGGCGCACAACCTCCGATGTCTTCACCACTTTTTCTGCCAGGTGAGGTGGAATGAAAATCACACCGCCATCCCTGCCCAGCACCACATCGCCAGGCATAACGGTGGCCTTGCCAATGCGGGTTGGTTTATTGATGCCCACCAATGTTGTGTTCAGTTCGCCATCGGGGTTGTTCAAGTGATGCGAAGGATGGTAGGTACGGAAAAAAGAAGTGAACGATTTTATTTCCTTCAACCCACTGATGTCGCGGATGGCACCGTCATAGACGATACCGTTTCCTGTTTTGGCGAAGATGGAGTTGCCGAGGTTGTCGCCAATGGTGGGGCCATCTTCATGCGCGCCAAACTGATCCACCACATACACATCGCGTTTGGTGAGCATGTCTATCGTCCAGGAGTTTTGCGATTTGATGCGCCCTTCTTTGGTGTGGCCTTTGTCGTCAATAACTCTATGAATGTCGGGGCGGCCTGGCACAAATATGGCGGTGACGGCACGGCCAACAAGCACACTATCGGGGTTGATTACTTGCCAGCCATCATCGTATTGATGTTTGAAGTTTTCGCCCTTCAACACGGCCCACGCTTCTTCGAGCGTCACGCGCTTCATCCTGTTCAATAAATTGTCGGGCACTTTGGGGCGGCCATCGGGGTAGCGTTCGCCTTTCCAGAGTGGTGTCAAAAAAAGCAATTCTTCTTTTGAGATTTGCTGGGCGTGGATGAGGTGGCAACTAACGAACAAGAGAAAGATGAGGGAGAAATGTTTCATTGTTTCTTGAGTTTTAGGAACTTATAAATTTGAATATCGAATGATGAATAATGAATGCTGAATTTTGAAGTAGCAACTTGCAAAGAGCCCTGAAAGGGCAGTAATATCCAAACGCAGGGTGAAGCCCTGCGTTTATGACGCTGCACCTTATCAAGCCCTGAAAGGGCGGAATACCTAATCCCACACATAGCGTTCATCATATTCAACCTTATACTTTTTTAAGAACGCCCTGTACTCATCTTGAAATGTCTTCTTCCTATGATGCTCATGTTGGTTTTCAATGTAAGCCTTCACCACATCAACTTCGGAAGGATTGACAGAAAAGGCTCCGTAACCATCTTGCCAGTAAAAGGTTTTCAGCCTCTCATCTTTCGTCTTCATCCCTGCCTGCCGAAGCGGCAGCGCAGGCAGGCACTTGGATGAATGGGATTTCATCTCTTCCAATAATTTTATCAAAGCAATCTTTTTTGAGAGCAGGCACAGCACGTGAATGTGATCGGTATATCCTCCAATTTTAATTGGAGAACATTCGAGATCATTGCAGATGCCGCCCAGGTAACTGTAAAGTTCTGGTTCGATAGCGGGGAAGATAAGTGGTTGCCTGTGCTTCGTGCTGAACACGATGTGCAGATAATTTTTAACAAGCGATTATGCACATAACCTTTGAAAAATATCCTCTTTCGTTAATCATCATTCTAACTTCAAATTATCTTTCGGGGGCCTGCGGTGCCAATAAGAAGCCAGTATTGATCCAGTGATGTTCATCAAAGGCCCGAACACGGCAGCTGCCAAACCAACGGTTGCAATTTTGCCCATCTCTTTGGCAATGCCCGATGCGAGGCCGCCATTTTGCATACCTACTTCAATGGCGATGGTGCGGCAATCGCGCTCGTCCATCTTCATCATTCGGGCCGACCAATAGCCCAAGATGTAGCCCGCGGTGTTGTGGATGAACACCAGCACAATCAATATCAAACCAATTTCCAACAGGCTGTTGCGGCCCGCTGCTGTAATGATGGTGATGATAATACCAATGCCCGCCATAGAGACGATGGGCATGGCCGCATCCAACCATTTTGATTTGCCATGAAAAAATTTATTGAACAACAAGCCGGCACCGATGGGGAGGATCACCATTTTTGAAATATCCCACATCATGTTGAGCATGTTGATTTCAACAAACGTTCCGGCCAACAACTTCATGAGCATGGGCGTAACGAACGGAGCAATCAATGTGGTTACGGATGTGATGGTGATGGAGAGCGCCAGGTTCGCTTTCGCGAGATAGTTCATCACGTTCGAGGCCAGGCCGCTGGGTGAACAGCCAATTAAAATAATGCCTGCAGCAATCTCTGGTTCAAAGCCGCTGATGTTGGCCAATGTAAAACCCAACAGCGGCATGATGATGAACTGGGCCAGCACCCCAATGACAACCGCCCTCGGAGTTTTTACTACCGATACAAAATCGCCAATGCTCATAGAAGTGCCCATGCCGAACATGATGATTTGAATGAGCGGGATAATCAATGCTGTAAACTTGAACCCGTTGAGTTCCACAAAATAACTCGGAAAGTAGAGTGCCGTGGTTACGCCCATGAATATCATCATGGAGTAGGCGAACCCTTTCAACTGTTCATAGCCGCGAAACGCAATGGCACCGAACAGAAAAAATCCAATGGCAAAAATGCCTGCCGATGCAATGCCCGAAGTGAATGTGCTGATGGCTGCCGCAATAAAACAGAGAGCGGCTGCGAGAGCGGAAAGTTTGTAGAGGTTCAAGGGGGATTTGTTTTAAAACGAAAGTATATTATAAAAGTAGGCAGTAGGCAGACAGCAGTAAGCAGTATGTCTAAAGTAACAATGGGCAATAGGCAGGAAGCGGTTGTGAGATTGTGGCGGTTACTGCCTACTGCACCCTGCCTACTGTTTTCGTCAATGAGTTACCATAGATTTTAAATTAATTAATTTACGATTTAAGCAAGAAAAGTAAGCAGATTGCAGTAG
>JAYVAI010000356.1:0-3373 GCA_043751075.1 Cyclobacteriaceae bacterium
CTGTTTCAAAAAGAGTTTTATGCATTTGATGGGCATAAAAGATTGAGTGCCTGCCTGTACAGCAAACTGCCCTTTATCCCAATATCACTCACCGCAAAAAACGAAGACACCATCAATCCCACCTTAAAAGTTGAGCAATTTGTTAAAGGCAATTTAAACATAAGCATGATCAACCACTGGGAAGAAGCTCATGGTTTTAAATTTTATCATTACCCAATGCTACTGGAGTTGGACAAGTGATAACGGGAAGGTTTTTAATGTCAACTCCTCAGTATAAATAAATTCTGGCTCTATGACGGATAGAGTCCTTCCCTACCGGCAAAGGCTGGGGTATAATTGCCACGACCTTTGGAGAGAAGGAATTTGAAGTTACGAAAGCACTATTCACTTCAAAAATCAAAGTTCGTAGTTCGTACTTCCATTGGAGAGAAGGAATTTGAAGTTTGAATGACGAGTGTTGAGTGTTGAATTTTGAAGTTACGAAAGCACTATTCACTTCAAAATTCAAAAATCAAAGTTGGTAGTTCGTACTTCCATTGGAGAGAAGGAATTTGAAGTTTGAATGACGAGTGTTGAGTGTTGAATTTTGAAGTTACGAAAGCACTATTCACTTCAAAAATCAAAAATCAAAGTAAGTAATGAGCGAAGTAGTTTACCTTTGTGCCCAATAACATACACACATGACAGAGGAAAAGAGTTTGAATTTTCTTGAAGAAATTGTTGAGAACGACCTGAGGGTTGGAGCTTATAAAAATATCATCACCAGGTTTCCCCCCGAACCCAATGGCTACCTGCACATGGGCCACGCCAAAAGCATTTGCCTGAATTTTGGGCTGGCATTAAAATATGGAGGCACCACCAACCTTCGCTTTGACGATACAAATCCGGTTACCGAAGAAACCGAATATGTAGATGGAATAAAATACGACATCAAGTGGCTTGGGTTCACGTGGGCGCAGGAGCTATATGCATCTGATTATTTTGAAAAGCTGTATGCGTTTGCAGTAGCGTTGATAAAAAAAGATTTGGCATACGTGGATGACAGCAGCAGCGAAGAAATTGCAAAGCAGAAAGGCAACCATACTCAGGCTGGCACCGAAAGCCAATATCGCAATAGGAGTGTAGATGAAAATCTGAATTTATTTGCTGCGATGAGGGCCGGCAAATACAAGGACGGTGAAAAAGTGTTGCGCGCCAAAGTGGATATGGCCCACACCAACATGCACATGCGCGACCCGCTCATGTACCGCATCAAGCACGCGCACCATCACCGCACAGGCGATGCGTGGTGCATATACCCGATGTATGATTTTGCGCACGGACAAAGTGATGCGATTGAAAACATAACGCATAGTATTTGCACGCTGGAGTTTGTTCCGCACCGCGCACTGTACGATTGGTTTATTGAGAAACTGGAAATTTATCCTTCGCGCCAATATGAATTTGCCCGCCTCAACATGACGTACACCATCATGAGCAAACGCAAACTTTTGCAATTGGTGAACGATGGCCACGTGCGCGGTTGGGACGATCCGCGAATGCCTACGCTGAGCGCGGTGCGCAGAAGGGGATACACGCCTGAGAGCATCCGCGAGTTTTGCGATCGTATAGGTGTGGCCAAGCGGGAGAATCTTATCGATGTGGGGCTGTTGGAATTTTGTGTGCGCGGGCATTTGAATAAAATTGCTTTGCGCAGAATGGTGGTGTTCGATCCCCTTAAAGTGGTGATCACAAATTATCCCGAAGGAAAATCAGAAATGCTTACAGGCGAGAACAATCCAGAAGCTCCCAGCGCAGGTAGCCGCGAGATTCCGTTCACCCGCGAACTGTATATTGAGCAAGAAGATTTTATGGAGACACCTGCCAAGAAATATTTTAGGCTGGCACCCGGTGAAATGGTGAGATTGAAAAGTGCGTATATCATAAAGTGCGAAGAGGTGATTAAAGATGAAGCTGGCAGCGTGAAAGAACTTCGCTGCACATATATGCCCGAAAGCAAAAGCGGATCGGATACTTCGGGCCTGAAAGTAAAAGGCACTATTCATTGGGTTAGCATGGCGCATGCTGTGCAAGCAGAAGTACGTTTGTACGATCGCCTTTTTAATGTTGAAAATGTAGGTGAAATGGAAGGCGACTTCAAGGAATATTTAAATCCCAATTCGTTGAAGGTATTGCCAACGGTGTATGCTGAGCCGGCCATAAAAACTTCGCGGGTAGATGAACGCTTTCAGTTTTTGAGGAAGGGATATTTTACGGTTGACCCGGACTCAACAGATGGGAGATTGATCTTCAACCGCACCGTTACCCTCAACGATATGTGGGCCAAGGAAGTGAAGAAAGGATAAAGATTTGAGATGCGAGATGTGAGATTTGAGATTTAGGATTAGAGTTCTCCTATCTCCTAACTCCTATATTCTGACTTCTAAATTCTGACTTCTATCTTCTTCCCTTCTAATAAAATCACTTCACCGCAACACAAGATATCTCCACATTTACATCTTTCGGCAGCCTGCTTACTTCCACCGTTTCGCGGGCAGGCGGATTGGTTGCGAACTTTTTTCCATAGGCTTCATTTACCTGCGCAAACTGGTTCATGTCTTTTAGAAAGATGGTACACTTCACCACGTGCGAAAAATCCATGCCTGCGGCAGTCAAGACCTCGCCAAGGTTTTGCATCACCTGATTTGTTTCTTCGGTGATGTTGTCGGTGATTATTTTTCCACTGGATTTTTGAATGGCGATTTGCCCCGAAGCAAACAACATGGAACCCACTTTGATAGCCTGGCTATAAGGACCAATGGGTTCGGGCGCATTGGCCGAGTAGATAACTTCTTTTGACATAGTTTTGCAGAGTGTTACTTTTGATCAAATATCGAAAATCAATTGGCAGTTGACAAACAGAGTGTATGACAAATTGAACTGAATTAAAAACAATACTATCAGCAGAAACCAAATCATGTAGAGAATATTTTATCTTGAAACTCAAGTGCGCTGGCCCGACAAAAAGGCGGGGGTGCGGTGGCATGCGGGAAGAAGCATCTTTTTGTCTTGACTTTTTTCCCCAATGGGATGCCTTTGGCGTGGGTACTTTTTTGTGCCTGCCTACCGCGTAGCCGCTTCGGCAAAGGCAGGTCAAGACAAAAAAGTGCCAAATCAGCAATTGAAACCAACCATGAACAACTAAAAATTGAATGGAAAGTACGTGCCCGGTTTATTTCGCTTGTCGGTGCAATTTGTCATGCACCCGACAAACAACAAATTGACAATTGTTTCTGAAACAGGAAATGCAGATACTATCCCTAGGCACCCAATCTAATCTTACCGAGCTAAAACAAAAGTTTGGAGCTGCCCATAATTATTTATTTAGCGAGGG
>JAYVAI010000357.1:0-8987 GCA_043751075.1 Cyclobacteriaceae bacterium
ATTCCGGAATGGAAAAAAGACATCCGCATACAATTGGAAGAAGATGGATACTTTGACGAAACTGGCTTCCGGTACATTGATGGGAGGCAGCGCGAGATAATCACGATTCCGAAAATTGGCGGTATCAACCGATAAATTGGAAGAGATGGTTGATGTGTATTGTTGGCAATAAAAATTGGATATGATGAATCAAAAACGGGTTATAAAGGAAAACATTTGGCGGCATGGCGAGGCGCCACCAGGCTATCCGTTCCAAGTCCGGCCTGCGCAGAAGCCCAACGCACTTCGGGCTTTACACTTCTATCCTTTGCCGGGGTTCACAGAAATAAGCTTATCACCAAAAAAAATAATTTTTTGAAACTCGCCATCCTCATCTTGCTCATTCTATTTTGGTCTTGCCAACCAGAGCAGCCGCAAGATCCTTCCATCATCCTGCCCGATGATTTGAAAGCAACTTTGTGGGCCGAGTCGCCACTGTTTTACAATCCAACCAACATGGATGTGGATAGCCGTGGGCGCATCTGGATCACCGAGGCCGTAAACTATCGCAACTTCAACAACGACACGGCAAGGGTGAAGCACCACGCCACGGGCGACCGCGTGATGATACTCGAAGACACCGACAACGATGGCAAGGCTGATAAGTCAACCGTGTTTGTTCAGGATAAAGAATTGGTTTCGCCCCTTGGCATTGCTGTGCTCGGCAATAAAATCATTGTGTCGTGCTCGCCCCACCTTATTGTCTATACCGATATTGATGGCGATGACAAACCCGACTCGAAAGAAATTTTGCTCACAGGCTTTGGTGGAAAAGATCACGACCACTCGTTGCATTCGGTGGTGGCCGGGCCGGATGGAAATTATTATTTCAACACAGGCAATGCAGGGCCGCACATCGTTACCGACAAATCGGGATGGACCCTGCGCTCGGGAAGTATTTATACCGGTGGCTCACCGTATAATATGGAGAACACCGGAAACATGAAAAGCGATGATGGCCGTGTATGGGTAGGTGGGCTTTCGCTCCGCATGAAACCCGATGCCACAGGCTTAAAAGTAATGGGCCACAACTTTAGAAACTCGTATGAAGTGATGATTGATTCGTATGGCAACCTTTGGCAAAATGACAACGATGATCAGGTAGTGGCCTGCCGCACATCGTGGTTGATGGAAGGTGGCAATGCCGGGTTCTTCAGCACCGATGGCACGCGCTATTGGCAAGCCGACCAGCGGCCTTGGCAAGATGTTTTCACCGCACATTGGCACCAGCAAGACCCAGGCACAATGCCCGCGGGCGACAAAACGGGTGCTGGCTCGCCCACCGGTGTGGCCCTGCACGAAGGCGATGAACTCGGAGAAAAATATCGTGGGCTTTTGCTGAGTGCCGATGCGGGCCGCAATATTATTTTTGGATATCTGCCGAAGATAAAAGGTTCTGGTTATGACTTGGGGCCTCGTTCCAATTTCATATCTTCGGTTGTGGAAGATGATAAGGGATATGTTTGGGATGACACCGTGCACAATACAGCGGCCACGCATTGGTTCCGCCCCAGCGATGTAACTATTGGCACCGATGGGGCCATCTATGTGACCGATTGGTACGACCCTGTTGTGGGTGGCCATCAAATGAAAGACTCGATTGGCTATGGGCGCATTTATAGAATTTCACCGAAAGGAAAAAAACTGAGATCGCCAACTCTTGATTTGCAAAGTGTGAAAGGCCAATTGATGGCCTTAAAAAATCCAGCCATAAATGTGCGTAACCAGGCTTTCGAAAAATTAAAATCGCATGGTGATGAAGCAACCGGTGAAGTGAAGAAACTCCTTGACGATCCCAATCCATTTGTGAAGGCCAGGGCAATCTGGTTGCTCGCTCAATTGGGCGAACGCGGCAGGCAAATTGTTGAAACCTTGTTGGCCGACCCGGATGCATTGATCCGTGCCACTGCCTTTCGATCGCTCCGCAACACAGAAAAAAATATCCTGCCTTACGCAGAGAAACTCGCGAACGACAACGCTGCTTTTGTGAGGAGGGAAGTGCTGATTGCTTTGCGCGATATTCCCTTTGAGAAATCAAAACCATTGTGGCTCACGCTGCTGAATGGATACGATGGTGACGACCGGTGGTATTTGGAAGCCCTGGGTGCTGTGGCCGAAGGCCATGAAGACGAACTCTATCCGGAAATAAAAAAATTATGGGATGAAGGAAAACCATCGGATGAATGGAGCAAAAAACTTTCATCCGTAGTGTGGCGCTTGCACCCAACATGGGCCGTTGGCGATTTGAAGAACCGCGCCCAGTCAACTTTGCTTTCGGATGAAGATCGTTCTGCTTCCATCACAGCCCTGTCATTCATCAACACCAAAGAGGCCGCGCAAACCATGTTGGAGCTTTCGAGGAATGAAAACAAAACCGTTGGCGGGCAGGCCACCTATTGGCTGGCCTTTCGGCAAAGCAACAGTTGGTTTAGTTTATTGGATTGGAGTAAGGCCGGCATTGATACCAAACGCGCGCGGGCGCTGGCCGAGATGAACGTGAGGAAAATAAAAATCTTAGATCGTGAACTGCCCTTCAACGAAAAGAAATGGAATGCGCAAAGCATGGCCAAAGACGCCATGGGCGGAAAGATGCTGATTGGCATGGCCGCAGAAAATGTATTGCCAAAAGAGTTGTTTCCAGAAGTGGCAAAGTTGATCTTCAACAATCCAGACCTGACTGTGCGTATCCAGGCCGCTACCTATTTTAAAAAGCCAGGAGCACGCAACACATTTTCAATAAAATCCATTGCCGCATTGAAAGGACAAGCACAAGCGGGGCAAGGGCTGTTCGCTGATCATTGCGCGAGTTGTCACAAAGTAAAAGGGACGGGCAAAGACGTTGGCCCAGATCTGTCGCTGATCCAAAAGAAATTTGACCGCGAAGCATTGCTCGATGCGATCATCAACCCAAATGCTGGAGTGTTGCTTGGGTATGAACCCTGGCTGATCAATACCAAAAGCGGGGAAACTTATTTTGGATTTCTTGTGGCCGATGGGGAAAAGGCCCTGGTGATAAAAGACCTTACCGGGAAGTTGGTTTCCATCGCCACTTCTTCCATAACATCGAAGAAAAAACAAGAAGGAAGCCTCATGCCCGATCCATCTGGCCTTGATTTATCAGAGCAAAACCTGGCGGACATTGCACAATACCTAAACTCAATAGCCAGAAACTAAAATGGAGAAACTTACTCTATTTCAAAAATCCCCTGCCTGACAGCAGTGTGACGGCAGGCAGGGACATTCATCATCCAATGTGGTTTAGTTAAGAAAGGATTTGAACCACATAGTGAAATTGTCAAAATAACTTCCCCGTAAGGCCGTCCCTCCGGGACTTATCAACTTCATTCAACTGCCTGCTACCATAAGGCCGTCCATACTGGACTATAAAAATCCCGTAGGGATGATTCTTATGGTAGAGTCATTGTATTTGCTTTAGAAGTAAGTCCCAGAGGGACGACCTTATATACGGCTTTATCTTTTCTGTGATATTTGTGGAAGTTATTTTGACAATTTTACATAGGCAGATAGAAACATAGAAATACACACATAGAAACTATAACTCTATGTGAAATCTATGTGTTCTATGTCCTATGTGGTTCAGTTCTCATCTCGGCTTACTAAGCGACATTGATTCATCATCCACCATTCCAAATTCAAATTTGAATATCGCATGATGAATAGCGAAGTTTGAATGATGAAGTTGGTTATCTTTACCCTTTACCTATTTCTACCCGGCCCTTGATGAAAATTGTCCATAAGCTCCACACGTATTACGGCTTTTTTATTTTTACGCTCCTCTTCCTTGTTTTCTTTCCGTTGTTCCTTGTCCCTATTTTGTTCCCCAAACAATTTCACTTGGTGGGCACCTTCAACCGGTGGTGGGCAAAGTCGCTTTTCTTTTTCGCATTGCTTCCCGTTAGCGTAGAGCATCGCTCAAGATTAGACCCAAAACGACAGTACATATTTTGCCCCAACCATTCCTCTTATCTCGACATCCCCACCATGGGCCTTGCTCCCGTTAACGCCATTTTTGTTGGAAAGAATGAGATGGAAAAAATCCCACTCTTTGGGTTTATGTACCGCAAACTCCACATCACGGTGGACCGGTCGAAATTAAAAAGCAGGATGAACTCGATGCTGCTTTCCAGAAAAGCGTTGGAGGATGGCAAGAGCCTGATTATTTTTCCGGAAGGCGGCATCATAGCCAAACACCCACCGCACATTGCGCCATTCAAAGACGGGGCCTTTCGCGCTGCCATCGAAAAACAAATTCCCATTGTGCCTGTTTCCATTCCCTTCAATTGGATAATTTTGCCCGATACCAATTTGATACTGCACCGCGGATTGATCAAGGTGGTGTTTCATAAGCCCATAGAAACAAAAGGATATACCTTGGATCAGGTAAACGAAGTAAAGAAAAAAGCATTTGAGGTGATTGACCATGAACTGAAAACGCAAAATGAAAATCGATAAGGACACGCTCGCTAAAATCGCTCACCTTGCACGGCTTGAGTTTGATGAGAAAGACGCGGAGAAGATGATGCAGGACATGAGCAACATGGTAAGCTTTGTGGAAAAACTGAATGAGGTTGACACTACGGGCATAGAACCGCTCACCACCATGAGCCACGAAATAAACTCCTTGCGGGAAGACGAAGTGAAACCTCATCTCGACCATGATCTGGCCTTGCAAAATGCACCCAAAAAGGACGCGGACTTTTTCAGGGTGCCCAAGGTGATGGAATGACGATTGATTCAAGATTTACAATTTAAGATTTAAGATTTAAAGGCAGATGAATTCAATAGCGTTCTGGAAATTGTGGAGTAAACCAAATCAATTTTTCTTCTGGCTCCTGTCACTCATCCTGCTGTTTTCAATTGCCTTTTTCTGGTATGCTTACTTTTTAAATCCGGCCCCGGTAATCACTTGGCAACAATTCCAACAACTGAATGTTGAAGAGGTACAAATAAAAACTTTTCCCGTAAGCATTTTTGACATACCCATTGGCAGCGACAATTTTTTAGTGTATGAAGTGCTTGCCGGCAGTGAGCTTCAGCCCAACACCAACGCATCATACTTTTTTATAATTGTGTTTCTCTTCGCCATGCTTGTGCTGCTTGTGGTGGTGAGCTATCTCAGCCGTTTTTGGTTTATCATGGGCATGGCCATCTTCTGTGTGTTTGTTATGACACTTCAACTTGAAACAATACAGATATTTGGCCTCACCAATAAAATTCCGTCCATCGTTTTTCTAATCGTGTTCTGTTCATTGGCTTTTTACTTTCATGCCATACGCAAGGTGAGCAGTTTTATCATCCGCTTTGTTTCTTTTGCTGCCCTGCTCTTGCTTATGTTGATGGCCATCGTTTTCTTTTCGCAAGCACAAGATCCCCTTCTTCATATTTCGGTCAATGCCTTCACGCTTGCCGTTACGCTTACCCTGATCTTCATCCTGATGGTGGCACACGAAATCCCGGCATCGTTCATCAATGTGATCACACAAGGCAACACCCAATCGAAAAGCATGCGGCATTTTTTGGTGATCGTTGGCTTTTATATCGTAAACCTCATTCTTGCTTATGGAATAAAAATCGGCTACATCGGTTTGAATATTTGGGTCATAGATTTTTTCCTGCTCTTTACCATTTCTTCCGTGCTGGGCATTTGGGGATTCCGGCAACGCGAACCTCAGTACGAAAATATTTTCCTGGCCGACCCTCTCGGCACTTATTTTATACTCGGCATGGCCCTGATTGCGTTTGCCACGATCGGAAATTTTATGGCCACCGCCAACGACACCATCTTGATCGTGTTTAAGGATTTTATCATTTACAGTCACTTGGGGTATGGGATCATTTTTTTGTTTTATGTGATTTCAAACTTCGGCTCCATGCTTACCAAAAATCTACAAGTCCACAAAGTGTTGTACAAACCTGTCACCATGCAGTACATAACTTTCCGCATCATGGGGCTCATCTGCACCTTCGCGTTCTTGATACCCGATACCAATTGGCGCACACCCATGAACCAGGTCCTTGCTGCATACAACAATAGCTATGGCGATTTGTATTTGGCACACGGCAATATTGAAACAGCAGAATTTTACTATAACAAATCCGTTTTTTTTAGAAACCAAAATCATCACGCCCATTATGCACTGGCCGGCATACAAGCTGCCAACCTCGAACCCCAAAAAGAACTTGCCGAATGGAAAGCCGCCAGCGAAAGCTATCCTCCGCAGGAAACACTTATCAACTTGATTGATGCCCTCAGGCGCAGCGGAAAAACAGCGGAAGCACTTGATGTGATTGAGAAGTCAAATAAAAATCTTTCCGACAATGCGGCACTGCTAAATGCCAAAGGCCTGATCTATGCACAACTTAAATTTCCTGATTCCGCCATGTACGCATTTCAACAAGCGCGCAAATCGAACTACATGAAAGACATTGCCGAAACCAATTTGCTGGCGGCCAGCGTCCGGTTCAAAATTGCTTTTCCTGCCGACTCCTTGTTGCTGTTATTGGACTCCAACAAAGAAGGGCCAAAATCAAACGCACTGGCATTGGCCAATCTTCAAAACCATCCCATTCAAATTGAATTTAACATTGGCACCGACACTGTTTTGTCGGCAACAAAGGCTTCGTTCATCTGTAATTATTTTATCAACCAACGCCAATCCGTTGACACCGCATTTATTTCCAAGGCCATTCAATTGGCCAGACGGCCCGTGAATGAATATTTTAAAGAACATATTTTGATCTCATCGGCCCAAGCCTATTATGCGCGCGGCATGGTGAAGCGTGCCTTTGAATTGACACGCGAAGTGGCGTATCGAAATGGTAACGGAAAATATTTTCTGCTGCTCGGCAACTGGGCTCTTGAGCAAGGCAATCCTGAAATTGCTTCCAATTATTTTACTATCGCCAAAGAGAAATTGCAACCTGCCGCCTTGTTTAGTGAAGCCCTTGCGCAGACAGAAGCCGGCAACTTTGCTGATGCAAAAATTCTATGGGACAGTCTTTCCAACTCACCCGACTCAACGTATAGATTTCATGCTTTAAAAATCTCAACTTTTTTAAAAACAACAACTTCACAAATCACATCGCTGGATGACGAAACTAAATATCTGTATTGCCGCTACCGGATTTCAGTAGAGGATTCATCACAATTTTTGAAAGTTGTAGGCAGCATCCGCAACGAGGAATTGAAAATGCGTGCATTGCTTGAGTATGGCAAAAAATGGTATGCATTGGACGAGCGCGAAATTGCCGCCCGTTATATTACTATGTTGGACGGGTTAACTCCAACGAAAGAAAGCACGCTGGCAGGATTTTACTATTTGAATTGCATGCTGATGGCCGAGTCAAAAAACTGGGACGAGTTAAAAAAACTGATCAGTACAGTTGATCTGTTACAGAAATATTATCCCAACGAAGTTATCTATTGGCAGGCATTGCTAAACGAGAAAGATGGGGACAGGGAGGAGGCCAGAAAAAAGTTTACACACCTCGGCAAAGCCAATATGTATTTTGAAGAAGGCGTGGTGGCGGCCTCACAATTTCTTGCCAAAGACACTACGGTAGATCGATTGGAAACCTATTCCATGTTGGTGGAGGGCCTTATGGTGAAACCGAATTCCATAAAACTGTTGAAGGCTTACATAAAAGAAGCGGCCATCATCGGCTTCGATGACGAAGCCGCAGAAAGCCTTGAAAAATTAAAAGCCCTGTTGCCCCGATCTTCCTTTACCCGCTATGTGAGGGAAAATCCGGATTACTTTGATGTGGAATAGTGGCTGGCGAAATGGTGCATCGGCAAAATGAAATTCTATCTTTACTTTTGCTCACATAATATTCAGTATGGAAATAAAACAAGTACCACTCAACCACGTGCACGAAAAATTAGGCGCCAAGATGGTGCCGTTTGCCGGATACAACATGCCCGTGCGCTACACCTCCGACATTGAAGAGCACATGACGGTGCGCCATGGTGTAGGCGTGTTTGATGTGAGCCACATGGGCGAATTTAAAGTAGAAGGACCTCATGCGCTGGATATCATTCAACGTATCACGAGCAACGATGCTTCCAAATTAGTTGATGGCCAGGCGCAATACACTTGCCTGCCCAATGAGCAAGGTGGCATTGTGGATGACCTGATCATTTATCGCATCAAAGAAAATGACTACTTCATTGTGGTGAACGCATCCAATATTGAAAAAGACTGGAACTGGTTTGTTCGTTACAATACAAAAGGGGCCACGCTAAAAAATATTTCGGACGACATGTGTTTGTTTGCCGTGCAAGGGCCAAAAGCCAAAGGCGTATTGCAGAAATTGACAAAGACCGATTTGTCGGTCATAAAATATTATCATTTTGCCACTGGCGAATTTGCTGGCGTTGCCGATGTGATCATGAGCAACACTGGCTACACAGGCGCGGGAGGATTTGAGATTTATGTAAATAAAAAGTTTGCCGAAAAAGTTTGGAATGAAATTTTTGAAGCTGGCAAAGAAGAAAACATAAAACCCATTGGGCTTGGTGCACGCGACACGCTGCGGCTTGAAATGGGTTTTTGTTTATATGGAAATGATATTGACGACACCACATCACCACTGGAGGCAGGCTTGGGTTGGATCACCAAATTCTCAAAAGATTTCACCAACACATCCAACCTGAAGAAACAGAAAGAAGAAGGTGTGAAGAAAAAATTGGTAGGCTTTAAAATGATTGACAAAGGAATTCCCCGTCATGATTACCTATTAAAAGACGCAAACGGAAATGTGATTGGCAAAGTAACATCGGGCACACAATCGCCTATGCTTGGCATTGGCATTGGGTTAGGCTATGTGGCCAACGAATTCTCGTCTCCTGGTTCAGAAATTTATGTGGATGTGAGAGGGAGAAGTTTGAAAGCGGTGGTGAGCAAACTACCTCTTATTTAGTTGTT
>JAYVAI010000358.1:0-8984 GCA_043751075.1 Cyclobacteriaceae bacterium
GGCCAACGTGCGGGTAGCCGACAAGAGTGGTGAATGGGATAAAATCCTCAACCTCATAAATCTAAATTAAATTGATTATGCATTTTGTCGTACACCCGCCATGACTTATGCACTTGTTGGTTTAATTCAATCCCTCCAGCTTCAATAAATCCTGACCAATGTCTTGGCGGAAATAGATTCCATCCCATTGAATGGGGGCAGCAAGGCTGTATGCTTTCTGGATTGCTGCCGAAAGGGTTGGGGCGGTTCCTGTTACTGTCATCACCCGGCCACCATTGGTTATTATATTTTTCCCTTCCGGTTTTGTGCCTGCATGAAACACCGTGGCATATTTATCTGCCGAAAGGCCCGTAATGTTTTTTCCTTTTTCAAAAGCGTTTGGGTATCCGCCCGAAGCGAGCACCACGGTGACCGCAAAATCTTTTCGGATGGAAATTGTTTTGCCTTTCAGTTCACCGTTGGCTGCGGCCACCAACATATCCACCAAGTCGCTTTCAATCCTGGGCAGCACCACTTCTGTTTCGGGGTCGCCCATGCGGGCATTGTATTCGATCACGTAAGGTTCCCCGTTCACGTTCATGAGGCCAACAAAAATGAACCCTTTGTAAGCGATGCCTTCCTTCTTCAGGCCTGCCACGGTTGGCTTGATCACCTTGTCTTCTGCTTTTTTCATGAATTCATCATCGGCAAAAACTACCGGTGAAACTGCTCCCATTCCCCCTGTGTTCGGCCCGGTGTCGCCATCGCCAATGCGCTTGTAATCTTTGGCTTCGGGCAGTATCACATAATCCTCTCCATCGGTGAGCACAAAAACAGAAAGCTCAATGCCGTCTAAGAATTCTTCCACCAAAACTTTAGAGCTGGCCTCGCCAAATTTTTTCTCTTCCAACATTTCGCGCATGGTCTCTTTGGCTTCTGCCAAATCAGAGGTGATGATAACACCCTTGCCTGCGGCCAAGCCATCGGCTTTTAAAACCAACGGGGGCGTGCACGTTTCGAGGTAACTAATGGCCTCGGCCAATTGATGGGGGTAAAAAGTTTTCGCCCTGGCAGTAGGGATATTGTTTCGCAGCATGAACTGCTTTGAAAAGTCTTTGCTGCCTTCCAATTGTGCGCCTTCTTTGCCGGGCCCTACCATCAAAATATTTTTGAGTTGAGTGTTGGCTTCAAAATAATCGCGGATGCCTTTGACAAGAGGAACTTCTGGCCCAACAACCACCAAGTGGATTTTATTATCGAGACAGAAGTTGCCGAGTTTTTCAAATTCATCTACTTCAATGGGAATATTTTCGGCCACTAACGAAGTGCCGGCATTGCCAGGGGCCACATATAAATTTGAGCAATGTGGGCTTTGTTTTATTTTCCACGCAAAGGCATGCTCGCGTCCGCCATTGCCAATGATTAAAATGTTCATATTCTGGATAATGGATAGTCCTACTTTGTAATGTTTACGGACACATTTAAATCGAGCGTTCCCCTCTCCTGTGGAGAGGGGTTAGGGGTGAGGTCATAGCCGGGCAAATGATTTCTCACATAAAGACACTTCCTAATTAACTCTGCTTTGAAAACCTCACCCCGGCCCTCTCCACAGGAGAGGGTGACGCTCGATTGAAACTTTGTGCTTAATGTTAAGTTCATGCTTTGCATTTATGTAATCCGTAAAAAAGATAGGATGATGTTCATTCTGGCTTATCTCTTTGATGATCTTTATTGACCTTGTTGTATGGAACTTGGCAAAGTAGGAAATGCTCAATCGACAACGGAACAATTGTCAATTGTCCGTTGTCAATTGCTATTTGTTAGTTGGCATATTCACTTAGAAATTTTACCCGCATGAGCCGCAGGTTATCTTCGGTAAAATCGGAGTCTTCATCTTTCAAGGCATCCACAGCATCTTCAATGCTATCCGATTCTGAATCCAGAAAGTATTCAACTATCTGATCTTGTTTGTCCTTGTCCAAAACCGAATCTATATAATAGTCGAGATTTAGCTTGGTTCCCGAATAACAAATGTTTTCCACCTCGGTAAGAAGATCTTCAAATGAAATTGTTTTTGAATCGGCAATTTCATCAAGGTCAACTTTGCGGTCTATTTGTTGGATAATAAATATCTTGATCTTCGATTTGTTCACCGAGGATTTAACAACTACATCGTTGGCTGTCTCAATGTCATGCTCGTCCACGTAAGTCTGGATCAGGTCAAGAAATTCTTTTCCAAACTTGTTCACCTTGCCCATGCCCACGCCATTCACCGAAGCCAGTTCTTCTTTGGTGGTGGGATAGGTGGTCGCCATTTCTTCCAGCGAGGGATCCTGAAAAATGACGTAAGGAGGAAGGTCCTTTTCCTTGGCCATTTTTTTGCGGAGGGTCTTTAGCATGTCGAACAACTTCTCGTCATACGCTTTGGAGTTGACGATTACACGCTCGGATCCCTCTTCGTCTTCTACATCGGAAGTAAAATCGTGGTCGCGGGCAAGTTCTATGGGGTGTGGCTTTTTGAGAAAGTCGTGGCCTTTTTTTGAAAGTTTAAGTACACCAATGTTGTCGATATCTTTTTCAAGGTATTGATAGATCAGTGTTTGGCGTATAACGGATTTCCAGAAGTCTTCACTTTCCAGATCGCCTTTTCCATAGATGGCCAGGTCAAAGTGAGCGTAGCTCTTCACATACTCATCTTCAATTCCACGGATCACATTTACCAGGTGATTGAGTGTGAAGCGCTCGTTGGTTTGTTTCACCGCTTCAACGGCAATTTTTACAAATGGAGTCCCATCAAACCGCTCGCGTGGATGCACACAGTTGTCGCATGAGCCACAATTTTTTTCTTTGTACTCCTCTCCAAAATAATGCAGCAATTGTTTGCGCCTGCACACGGGCGACTCAGCATAAAATTCCATCTCCCGCAAAAGCACACGTGCATTTTCACGCTCTTGCACAGGCTTGTCTTTATTGAATTTTTCCAGCTTGCTCAAATCATTGTGGCTATAGAACATGAGGCAAACTCCTTCCAGGCCATCGCGCCCGCCACGCCCCGTTTCCTGGTAATATCCTTCCAGCGATTTGGGCACATCGTAGTGCACCACAAACCGAACGTCTGGCTTGTCAATGCCCATGCCAAAAGCAATGGTTGCCACGATGATGTCCACTTCTTCGTTTAGAAAGTCGTCTTGGTTTTTCATCCGCACATCCGGTTCAAGCCCGGCATGATAAGGGGCGGCCTTAAATCCGTTCACGTTTATCAACTGGGCAATTTCTTCCACTTTTTTGCGGCTAAGGCAATAGATGATGCCCGACTTTCCTTTATGTTCCTTCAAAAATTTGATAAGCTGTTTTTTGGTCTCCTTTTTTGGCCGCACCTCATAATATAAATTCTTACGGTTGAAGGAAGAGATAAACACATCCGCCTCTTCCATCTGGAGGTTTTTCTGAATGTCGAGTTGAACTTTGGGCGTGGCGGTGGCAGTAAGGGCAATCACGTTCATGTCGCCAAGCTGTGCGATCATGGTTTTTATTTTTCTATACTCAGGCCTGAAGTCGTGACCCCACTCTGATATACAATGCGCCTCGTCAATGGCAACAAAAGACACATTTACTTTATTAAGGAATTCTATGTTCTCTTCTTTGTTGAGCGACTCGGGGGCAACGTATAAAAGTTTTACGGCACCTGCTATGCATTCTTTTTTAAGCCGGGTGATTTCCCCTTTACTTAAAGTAGAATTTAAAAACTTGGCGTTGATGCCGTATGCATTCAATTGGTCCACCTGGTTTTTCATTAAGGCAATGAGCGGGGATATTACAATGGCAAGCCCATCTTTTACCATGGCCGGCAGTTGATAGCACAACGATTTGCCTGCGCCTGTGGGCATGATCACAAATGTGTTCCTGCCGTTCAGTATATTTCTAATGACAATTTCCTGGTTTCCCCTGAAATGTCCATACCCGAATATTTCCTTGAGTTTTGCCTTCAGTTCATCTTTCTCTTCTGCCACAATCATATTGCTGATCTATAAAATTTCGAATTGCTATCTTTGTTCACTTAACTAATCTACGAAGCATTGAATATACATAAAAATATCAAGCAAATAGCCAAAGATGTTCTGATAAATGAATCGCGGGCTGTAGAAAACCTGACCAATTTTATCGACAACGATTTCGAAGCCTGTGTGCGGGCGATACTCCAATCGAAAGGGAGGGTGGTTATCACAGGGGTTGGAAAGAGCGCCATCATAGCCAATAAAATTGTGGCCACACTAAATTCCACCGGCACACCAGCCCTGTTTATGCATGCTGCCGATGCCATCCATGGCGACCTGGGCATGGTGCAAAGTGACGATATGGTCATTTGCATTTCCAAAAGTGGAAACACCCCAGAAATAAAAGTGCTTGTTCCCTTATTAAAAAGGAGGGGATCAAAATTGGTGGCATTGGTAAGCAATACGAATTCATACTTGGCCGAGCATGCCGATTTTGTTTTGAATGCCACTATCCAGGAGGAAGCCTGCCCCAATAACTTGGCCCCTACCACCAGCACCACCGTTCACCTCGCTATGGGCGATGCCCTTGCCGTATGCCTGCTGGAACTGCGGGATTTTTCCAAGGAAGATTTTGCCCGCTATCATCCTGGTGGCTCGCTGGGCAAGCAACTCTACCTAAAAGTGGAGGACGTTTTCCCCAACAACCAATTGCCCCTGGTGCGGATGGATACCTCCTTGCGCGATGTAATCCTTGAAATCACTTCAAAACGGTTGGGGGCAACAGCCGTGGTGGACGAGGAAAAAAATCTGTTGGGGATCATTACCGATGGAGACCTAAGAAGGATGTTGCAAAAAGAATCTAATATTGCAGCCATAAAGGCAATGGATATTATGACACGCACCCCCCGGTCGATTGACAAAAGTGAGTTTGCTGTTAAAGCTTTGCAGGTAATGCAAGAGAATAGCATTTCGCAATTGGTGGTGAAGGATGGAAACAAAGTGGCGGGCTTTATCCACCTGCATGACCTGCTCAAAGAAGGTATCGTATAAGATTTATGATTTATGATGTTAGATGTTGGATGTTGGATGTTGAGACACATTAACACCAAACCTACTTCAACACAATAACGCCTCAAACATTTTAACATTTTTTCACCCGATGAAATGGCCATGCACTTCGTTCACCCAAAGGGATGATAATTTAGTCTGGCCATTCCCCCGCCACTTGGCGGGACAGGCATGTGACCTTAAAAAAAAAATTAACAGATGAATAAAAACCTTTACGTAGTGCTTATGGCCGGTGGTGTTGGCACACGCTTTTGGCCGTATAGCCGCAACTCCCGCCCGAAACAATTTTTAGATGTGCTTGGTGTAGGGAAAACCCTGCTTCAATCCACCTACGATCGTTTCACCACACTGTGCCCCAACAAGAACATACTCGTGGTTACCCACGAGGAGCACGTAGCCCTCACCCAGGAGCAAATTCCCGGCTTGGAAGTAAATAGTATTTTAGCAGAGCCGATGCGAAAAAATACCGCTCCCTGCATTCTGTACGCCTGTCTGAAAATCCATAAGGAAAATCCGGATGCCGTGATTGTGGTGAGCCCCACTGATCACTTGATTTTGGATGAAGCAGAATTTCAAAAGACTATACGGTCGTGTTTTGATCTGGCCAAAAACCAGGACAAACTGATCACGCTCGGAATAAAACCTACCCGCCCCGAAACAGGATATGGGTACATTCAATACATTGAAGGCAAGGCCGCCTTAAAGAAAGTAAAAACCTTTACCGAAAAACCTGAATTATCGCTGGCAAAAAAATTTCTTGAAAGCGGTGAGTTTGTTTGGAACGCAGGGATTTTTGTGTGGGGAGCAAAAGCTATTTTGGAAGCCTTCAAAAAATATTTGCCCGAAATGAGCGAAGTTTTTGAAGAGGCATCGCACCGCTTTGGCACCCATCAGGAGCGGGCTGCCCTGCAAACGGCTTATGTGCAAACAAAAAGCATTTCCATTGATTATGGAATTATGGAGAAAGCCGAAAACGTGCACGTGTGGCTAAGCTCCTTTGCGTGGTCCGATTTAGGATCGTGGAGTTCTTTGCACGACAACTCGGCCAAAGATGAAAACAACAATTCGGTGAATGCCGATGCCCTTGTTTACGAAACAAGAAACTCGGTGATCAAAGGCCCCAAGGACAAGTTGATTGTTGCTCAGGGCTTAAATGGTTATTTGATTGGTGCCTTCGACAATGTGTTTATTGTTTGTGAGAAGGACAAGGAGGAACTTTTCAGGAAGTTGGTAAACGACTTGAAGAACCGCCCCAACGGAAATGATTACTTGTAGTTCTTCTGCCGGATCGCTTCATACACACACACACCCGCAGCCACTGACACATTGAGCGAACCGATGTTACCGCTCATGGGTATTTTGGCTATGTGATCCGAATCGTTCAACAACTCTTTGGAAATGCCATCTTCTTCGGAGCCAAGCACAATGGCCAGCGGTATGTTCAGGTCAATTTGATACAGTAGCTTTTCAGCTTTCTCAGTACACGACACGATTTGAATTCCGTTTTGCTTTAAAAACTGAAATGTTTTTTTCATGTCTGCCACGCGGCACACGGGCAGGTGGCTGAGCGCGCCAGCGGAAGTTTTCATGGCATCGCCCGTTATGGGTGCGTTGCCTTTGTCGCTGATCACCATCGCATTCACCCCGGCACACTCGGCCGTGCGGGCAATGGCCCCAAAATTCCGTACGTCCGTGATGCGGTCCAAAATAAGCAGCAACGGCTCTTTGCCTTCGCTATACAGTTTATCAATAATGTTTTCGAGCGATGCATATTGCACTGCCGACAGCATGCAGATTACCCCCTGATGATTTTTTGACGACAGGTGGTTGAGCTTTTGTTGGGGTATAAACGAAAATGGAACGCGGTTTTTTTTTGCCAGGGTGATCAGCTCTTTGATCAGATCGTTGGTGAGCCCGGCCTGCACATATATTTTCTCGATTTCGCGGTGGGCACGTATAGCCTCCATTACGGCACGCGTACCAAATATCATTTCAGTTTTTTCCATGGGTTTGCAAAAGTAAGGAAAGATGTTGAAAGCAGGGGTGGGGAAATTTCTCTTGTTTCGTGAGGACACGAACCGGGGCGTGGGAAAGAAAATTTGATGGATGTGAGCGAGGTGTCATCTGCCATGAGAACCAAAGGGATTCAAATAAAAATCTCCACCCACGCCATCAACAAAGAAATAATCAGTAAGATTGAAAAAGCCTGCGCGGGGTTCAAAGGTGGCACTCCATTAATTATATGTATCGCTTAAGGATCTGGAAGAAAACATTACGCTTGAATTGCTCTTGCGGAAGATGCGGGTGAAGGCGGGGAATGAGTTGGTGAAGAAGGTCAGGGAGATTATGGCGGGGGTCAACAATTATTTAATTTCCACATCCTCTCGAAGTGGAAACTATGCGTGACAGAAACCACCCAATCGTAATTTACCACTCAAACCCAGGAAACACGAAATAGCAGATGCTCCACCAACCGGCCTCGTAAGATAAATATAATTTGAACGGGCCTTCCATGTTTACGGTCTCCCCATTTTCCAAAACGGCATCGTACTTAACTACTCCCTCCGAATGCCCCATCCTCGTCTCGGTTTCGTCATACAACTCAAATTTTATTTCGAATACTTTGGCCTTACAATTTTTAAATACTGCATAGCAGTCGAACATGGCTTCAATTTTCTTTATCGTTTCTTCACGTGTTAATATTTGCTGGTTGGCCAGCACAAAGCTGTGGCCTAATTCGGAACTGTATTCATTAAATTCCATTCGGAACCAATCGCGCAAAAAATCATCCGTCCTTTTTTTGATGTCCATTTCATGGTCGGGATGAAATTCTTCGTAGGTAAAATGCGTGGTCATTCCCGGAAAGCCACCATCGGTTTCGTGGTCAAACAACTCTTCGGTAATAAACTGATATTTGAACCGATCTTCCCTCTCGCGGATAAAGTCAACGGCAATGGATTTTTTTTCCATCAATTTTTCCAAACGGGCATATTCTTTTTTCAGCGCCTCGTCATCCAAGTCGCTCGATTTTTGAAATTGTGGATTGCCCAAAAGCTCAACCACCTTGGCGGGTTTCATATTCCCGTAATTATTCTCGAAAGCCAAAACATTTTTTAAAAACTCGTTCTCTATTTCCGGTGGCAGGTTTCCCCCCTCGCTCGACATGGCACCAAACTGCGCTTGGAGTTTCAGCTTGAGCAATTCATTCTCCATGCGGAGGTTTTCTTTTGGGTCATCGCTTAGGGATTCTTCGTTCGGGTCAATGTTTTTGTTGTCCATGTTTTTTGGGTTAAGCGTTGGATGATGCTTTATTCGCAAACAAATCTAAAAAAGTTTGGATCAAAAGACGGCCTCCAAAAATGAATATTAAAGCCGAAAATGAATTGGTGGATAGAGATGCTTAGAATTGAGAGGAAAGGTGTCTTCATCGGCCAATGAAGAAGTAAAAAAACAACATGAATGGCTCGGGAAATAGTCTGGACATCAGGAGTTTCTTTTACACCAAGTCAGGCCAAAGAGAAAAAATTTAAAGGATGCTAGTCAGATAATGCCACTTAGGGCATTCTAATAAAATCCACTATACCGTGAAGTTTTTTATAAATCGCCAATAGGGATTTCCTGTCGGCAGATGATACTTTAAATCAAAATAGTTGCAATTTCAAAACCGGCTCTTCCTCCAAAGGTCAACCGTGCTAAACCACGGTTCCATAAAGCGCTTGTCCCGTAGCAACACATAGTTTTCAGGATCATACACGCTGCCACTTTTTACGAATGTAAACCGTGCCCGTGTGTTATTGTAGTGCCACGTTTCGTTGCTGTCGTTAAGGCTCACTTCATCGGGCAGCCCGAATATCAGATAGATCATGCCGCGGTCGGTTTTCCATCCTTCCTTAAAGGAACTGAAATAGAGATTGGCCAACTCCACTCTCTTGAAATAACTTT